>LNEX01000400.1 GCA_001464165.1 bacterium Ga0077546 | reverse complement strand
GGTAGTGAAAGTTCAGCGCCCTGGAGTTGAAGAGCTGGTTAAGCTTGACCTCTCAGTGCTGCGCTCGATCGTGCAACACTTGTTTTTCTTTCCCCGTTTCACAAAAGAAGCAGACCTCTTCGGTTTTCTCAATGAACTTGAGACTACTTTTTTTGCTGAGCTCGACTACAAAATTGAGGCAGCCAATACCGAAGAGTTTCGCTTGATGTTCCCTCAGGATGATGCTGCATCGGGCGTGATCATTCCCTGGATTGATTACGAGAGAAGTCGCAAGAGGGTTCTGACACTGCAGTACATGCCCGGTACCAAGGTCTCGAAGTTCACCGGGAGCAACGAAGATGTTCAGGAGGCCGCGGCAATTCTCATCAAGGCCTTCTTGAAGCAATTCGTTACTGTTGGTGTGTTTCACGCTGACCCGCACCCCGGCAACATTGCTGTCACCAAGATTGACGGCAAGGTGAAAGTGATTTTTTACGACTTCGGCATGGTCGGCCGCCTGCCAGAAGGCATGCGCGATTCGATTTTGCTGATTGCTGGCAACGCCATCAAAGGTGATGCCAGAGGCCTGGTTGAGGAGTGTGTCAAAGCTGGAATTCTCAGCAGTAGTGCACTGGAAGACCAAGATGTGCTAGGAGTTTTCGAGCGTTTTACCGGCAACATGGACAAAGTCTCGGCAGAGACCATTGGTGTGTTGCAACAGCAACTGTTCAAAGCATCAGAGTCAGGTGGCGTAGCCTTCCCTCGCGAACTCACTCTGGTAGGCCGCTCTTTGATTTCCATTGAGGGCAACTTGAAAGCGCTGCAGGCGGTCTACCCTGAACTCAATTTGGGCAGCGTAATTTCAGGCGAGACAACCGCTCTGGCCTCAAGGCTTCTGGGTGAGCCCCTCGACCCACTGGAGCGCATTCAGTACGACTCTGAAAAGCTGAAGCGAATCGGCTTAACTCTTTTGAAAAAAGGTCGAGTCTTGTTCGACCAGATTGAAAGAGGCGAGCTGCAAATCGCAGTGAAAGATGTTGGTACAGCCAGCGCCGTGAGAAAACTGCGCTTCGGCGCCAAAAGTATCTCTGCTGCAATACTGTTTGCCACGTTTTTCATTCCAGGAATTTTGTTGCTCGAAATGCGTCGAGACTTTCTTGTCGGTCTGCCGCTTCTGGCTCTCTCGATCATCTTTCTCGAGCGTTGGTATCTGGCCGAAAAGCGCCTGGATAACTGATGTTGATATCGGCTGGGCAAAGAGCAACACCACAGTTGCTCTTTGCTTTGGCTAAAATCGATATTTTGCGTAGCCCAGAATTAGCCTGAAACTAATGGCTAGTTCAGCTGCCTGATAGATATGGAACCGACACAATTGAAAATCTACAATTCGTTTTGTTCCCCCCACGGAGATGAGACGATGTCAGAGAGAGCAATTTTCAGCAATAACGAGACGAAGCAAGGAACCCGCAGTAACTTTGTTGAGGATGCGTTCCACTATCGTGATCCGCTGATTAATACCGCAGCCAAACTTTGGCGTGAAGCGCAGGCCGAGTTGTCTGGCAATCTGTCAGCTCGAGGGAATATAAAGCAGACTTTTAGACGGCTTGCCGAGTGCGGAGAGCATCCGGCTGTCAACACTCCTCTTCCAGCCGTTCTGAAAACGCTAGATAACATGGACAACATGATTAACAGAACAGATGCGGGGCGCGCTACTTATGGCCTGCCACGCGTTGGCTTAACCTACGATAATACTGATAAACCTACAGCTTCAAAGGTTCCGGTTGGCTTGACGTTCTCCAGAACAGAGTCAAGCCCTACTCCGGTTTTGCACAAAATCTTGCCGTTCTTGCGCATTGACGGCTCGGCTTATGAAGTTCCTCGCAGTGTGCCTGGTGGCCTCGGCGATGTGTGCATTCCAGATGGTCCAAAGAAACCGCACGGCAAGTCTCTCGCCCCTCGTGGTTAGAGACGCAAGCCAAGCTCTCAAATCTTAATCCCCGATCCGCACGCCTGCGGTGGGGCTGGTGCAATTCCAGTGCTGGCCGGGTGAGGATCGCTCCCGACTGGGGAATTCTCCGACTAAGCTCCGCTCTGTTCCAACGAACAGATTGGGGCTTAAGCGTTAAATCCCATTGAGCAATTTCTCGCGAAATTCTCTTTCAACATTCACTCCTGACTCCAAACAATCATGGCAAAAACTGCAAAGTCGAACAGCGATACCAAGACCAATCAAATCAAGCAAATTTCAGCTTCAGGGCAGGTCGCTGCGAAAGGCACGAAGCAAGGAACGAAGCAAATTTCAGGGAAAGGCACCAAGAAAGTCAAACTGCAACCTTCTGCTCAGCTTCATTCTTCCGGCAAAGTCGGTCCGGGCCTTCCTCCTGAGCTCTTCGAAGACCAGCTACCCGAAGGCGTAGGCCCTGAGTACTACAATGGCTAAGAATCGCTTTCGAGGCCGTCGTTGGAGGTGGCCCTGGAGGCAGGTAGACATTGACCGCGTCGAAGGACAAATTCAACGCTGGGCAGCCAGTGTTGCCACCTTTCCCGAGGGCACCAAAGCTGCTGCTGGTCCCAACACTCAATATCACATTGTCGTTAACTACAGGTCGTACAAGACCGATGGCGACAGCCTCAACGCTGCCTACTTAGCCACGGCCAAAGTCAACGACTATGTCATTCTCGTTGTGCGCCGCGCCAAAAGAGGCGATAAAGACATGAATGACACCATCGTCGATGTGCGCTCGATTGAATATCGAGATCCTGTCTCAAGCGTCAGTGTCTTTGACATGGTGCGCTTCTTCAAACGGCTCATCGCCCTCGATTACCAATGACCTTGCAGCAGGCCACTTGAACAAATCTATCCCCTCTATTCACCATGGAAACAACTTACCAAGATGTCGCGTGCATCTTAGTCATCACCATAGTGTTCTTTGCCATTCTGGCAAAATTCACTGGGGTGAACTTTAATCATCCAGCGACATATCACACCACGGATGATAGCAACAGCGATGTCAATCTGCAGCTCTATCGCACAGCTGTCGCTCTCTTTGAAGACGAAGACTACGAGGCGGCGGCAGCCACTGCAAGACTGGTCTCGTCTGACGACATCTTTCTCAACCTGGAAGCAACCAAGCTGCTCGCCCTTTGCGATTACAATTCAGGCAATTGGGACCTCGCGGTTGATGAAATGCAACAGGGCTTGCAGCTAATTGCTACCTCTGAAAATCCAGATTCATCTGAGCTGAGAATGTTCAGGCTCACCTTTCTCAGCCGCTTAACTGAGATCTACTCGCAGCTCGGCAATGATGATCTTGCCTGGCGCACACTGCATCAAGCACAGCCTCTGGCTGATCTTGAAGATGCGACGAACCAAGACCCCCAATTCAGGAAAGGTGTTCTAGCGTCAATTCATCACAACTTGGCCCTGCAATACCAACGCTCTGAACAGTGGTCGCAAGCCGTCAGGCACTACGAGTTGGCTTTCAAGGTGTGGCAGGAGTTTCCCGAATGTGAGGAGCTTTACAAGGCTAGCCATGCGGCATACATGGCCTGTGGAGCAAATGCTCTGCGGGAGATGTTTAGCGGCTCTGACTGATTCAAGAAAAATCGCACTAAATCCAATGACAAATCCAAAAATCAAGCTCCCTACAGGCAAAAGGCTGATTGAAAGCGCAAGGCCTGTGAGGCTGATCAATTGCCGCCCTGGTCAAGACTGGCCCAATAGTCCGGCAAGGCAGCCGGGGCGACTTCTGTCGAGACCGAGCGGTGGGCAGATTTGCAGCGAGCCACTGATCATTCTTCCAGGTACAGGTCGCAAGACCTTCAAGATGCCTAGCACCGAAGAGCTGATTCTGTCTTGCGTTTTGTACATCAACAAGCTTGGTGAAGAGCAAAGGGCCAGGCAAGCGGCCGCCCGTGGCTCAAGGCGCCGAGTGAACAAGAACAAGGCTGAAGCCGGAGAGCAAGAAGGACCAGCGAAACTGGACCAGAAACAAGTCAAGGCGTCCGCCGACGATAACAAGTCTGACAATGGTGTTAGCGGTGACAGCGCTCCTGCTCCTCTCGCGTCTCCCGCCGCAGGTGCGGTGGCGCCTGTGGTAAACCGCCACGGTGGCACTCTCTTTCTTGCCGCCGGTGGTCTCAGTGCCTCCATGCATGCTGGTCGGTTCGAGGAGCATCTCGCCCCCATCTTTGACCCCAGCCAAGGTATTGAAGATTGGGCCGCTAAGCACATGCCAGCCAAGTATCAAGAGACTGTTGCGAGTCTGCGTTTTCACTGGGCGTTGATCAAGGAACTCTTCGTTGGCGACGAGGAGCGCGCTCACTTTCATGTTTTGGGAGCGCTACCCAGCGTCATGCACGCTGTATCGGCCAATTTCCCTGGCGCCAGCGAAGAGGAGGTCATTTCTCTTTCGGTTAATGTGATCAGCGGCGCCCTGAGGCAGATCATGAGTGTTCTGGAGATGTGGGACTCTAGCTTCGCCCAGCAACGGGACGGTAAGTACTTCGAGCTGATGTACTTGACCTACTCTCTTGAGCAGGCCTTCAAATTGATGACGGCGGGCGCTGAGACCATGGTGATGCACGTCGGCGATATTTACATGCCGCGTTACTCTGGTGGTGGCCCTGCTACCATCCCTGGTGCCCGTGGTCCGCTCAACGCGCACCTGATGATGGTGCCGTTCAACATGCGCGGTTCTCTCCTGATCAACATGCCGGTTTTCTACCATGAATTCCGCCATGACGTATTTGCCGACGTGCCGCTCATGCATGAGCAAATGGCAGAGGCGGTGATCGATGCCATTGATAGCAATGCCAAACACTTCAATCTTTCAACCAAGACGATTACGATCGCTGGTCAGAAGGTGGCAATGCTTGATTTGATCAGGCAGATCTTTGTACAGACATTGACCGAGACCGATGCCGACGTTGCTGGTGGTGTACTTTTCACGGGCCCAGCTTTCGGTTTTTCGCTGATCAGTCTTTTCAGTGCCCTTAACTCTGCCGAAGAAAACCTGCTCACTACAGACGCTCTTCTGCGCAGCGAGGGCTACTATGAGGTCGACAATGACGGCGAGTTCGTTGTTGGTGTGCACATGCCTGATTACCCTCGGGCCTATGTGGTTGCAGAAGCCATGAATCAGCTCGGTTTTTCTGCTGCGGCGGGCGAGTTGAGACTGCTGGCCGATCAGGCTGCAGGGGAAAAGAAGCCGACCATGGTGACCTGGCACAACGCCAACCCTGACGATAGGCGCTTTCGCTTCAAAATCGAGGTGCCTTTTGCTGACCTGATGGAAGTGGCGCCGGTAGTGGTTGATGCCATCATGAACACTCCCTTGGAGTGCTTGGGTAATCGCTCCATGCGAGATCTGGTTTTCTTTGATGACGCTAAGCAAAGCAAGGTTGAGGAGTTGACCGCCAATCTCCAAAACGGGGTCTATAGCTTTCGCGCTGACATCGGCGACGTGCACCCCAACTATGTTGGTGCTGCAGCCTTCATGGCTTATTGGAAGCTTTGCATGAGCGGTGTTCGTCCACCCATCGCACTGAAGAAAACTGAGGCCGGTGCCCGGCTGATGATGGATGAAGTGATCCGTCGCAACGCCGGTGGTTTTGACACTGACAAATTGGAACAAAAAGAGTGAGTGAGAGCGGAGAGCAGTCATGACAGATGGAGGATTCGATGGAGGCGGTCACGGCTCTGATGGATCTGATGGACACGATGGCTTTGACGGCAGTGGCCTAGGTCACTTCGATGGCCATGGAATTCACGGTATCTTTGACGGAGTCTACGATGGCATGGACTTCGGTCACAGCGGTGACGGTGATGCGGTTTTTGACGCGTTAGTTGTAGCTCACTCATTTTATGACTACGACTCTCATTCTGCCGATATCGACAGCACTGTCGATATCGGCCAAGGGCATTTCGCTGGCCACGGAGATCTTGATGCCCCTGATGCAATTGATGCTATAGGGGCGACTTTCTCTGGGGTGTTTGACCCAAGCAAAGAAGCCTTTGGCGTTGCGGTCTCTGGCCATTGCTATATCGACCTCAAAGGTGTTGTCACTGCAGCCCTGAGAAACCGTCAACTAATGGAGTTGTATACTCCTCTGGGCGCGCGTAAACGCATACAACCAGCCAACTTTGAAGGCATACTGCCTAAGCGAGCTGCCACGAGAAGAATGCCAGCTGTCATGCCCAATGGCTACTACCCTGGCGCCACCGGTCTGACCTTTCAATGGCGTTCTTTCTGGCAACGCGGCAAGCAAACATTCTGGGACAAACTTTTAGGCAATCCTCTTTGCCTCGATTCAAAACGTCGCTGGAACATCGACGTCAGTATCAGACAATGGTACTTCAGCGAGGCGGACGACTACGAAACCGAGATTCTAGCGAATGTCTGG
>LNEX01000399.1 GCA_001464165.1 bacterium Ga0077546 | reverse complement strand
TGCTGATCCAGCTGCTGAAGACGATGAAGCCATCATCGCTGCCGAATCAAAGCCATCAGGATCAATCAAAGGCTCAGGTGGAGTACGCATAACCAGCCAAGTTTGCGCTGTTTGGAAAAGGTTAGAGACAACCATGTAAAGATAAACGCCGGTAGGTAATGGAATAAAGAAGAAACTAACCGACATAGCAATCGGCATGTACTTCATGGTGTCTTGGGTAACACGCTGACTTTCATCCATGTCTTCAGGATTCTGCTTAGCCATAGTCAATTTCGATGACAGGAACATCGAAGCACCAAAAGCAATAATGAGAAAGACCAAGTCAAAATTCTCAGGCTTGAGCAAATCCATGCCAGTAGCAGTCTTGCCTAACGAATTTATAAAGAGGAAAGAATCTCTTTTAGCTATACCACGAACCACAGCTTCTACATGAAACTCACCAGGTATAGCAAAAACCGCATGACCATTCTGATCAATTACACCTTGAGTAGGCGTGGCGAAATTGCCACCAAACTTCATTACCCAAAGAGGCTTAAAATCTTCTGGCAGTTTTCCTTCAGTAGCACGAGTAGCAAAATCAATTGAATCGCCAACTAAAACTGTTGATTCACCAGGGAAGACAATTACCTTTGACAGATCACCAGCTGGACTGACATAGGGGCTGTTGTTACCTGATGTCTCAGCACGATGCACTTTACTAGCGTCTTTGGCTTCAACCACAGTGACCTTAACATCGACTGGTTTATCGCCAAAGGGAGGGCCATTAAAAGTACCGAACAATGCAAACAAAATAGGTAATTGCACAAGCATAGGCAAGCAGCCGCCTAGAGGATTGGCTTTATTCTTGGCATAGAACTCCATCACCTTTTTCTGCAACTGCTCAGGATCGCCCTTATAACGCTCCTGAATAAGCTTCATCCGAGGCTGCAGCAATTGCATCTTTTGCATGCTTTTAGTCGAAGCTGAAACCAAAGGCCAAACAATTATTCTTACTGCCACGGTCAATAAAATTATTGACAATCCATAGCTGTGAGTGAAATCAACAAGCCACATCAACACAGGAATCATGCACTGGTAAGTAATATCCACTGGTTACCTTGTACCTCTGTTAATGCCGCAGCCATCAATTCTGCTATTAGTTCTAGTGTTTGCATCGACCTGAATTCTTGTCTTTGCACTCGCTGGCACTTCGTCGACACCGCCATCATTGAGAGGATGGCATTTGCATAAACGAATGGTACCTAGCTTAAGCCCCATGAAAACACCATGGCCCTCAATTGCTTCAACCATATATTGTGAACAAGATGGATAAAACCTGCATGATGGCTGTCTCAAGAAGCGAGTCTTTTGATATGTCTTTAAAAGCAAAAGTAATATTCTTGAAATCATTGCTTTTGACCAAATTTCTTGCCGGCCTTAACTAGACTTTCTCTAATGGCACTGGCAATCTCTGTAAATCCAAGAGTGAGGGCGGTGGGATTAATTACGTAAACCAAAGCGTACCACCGGTGCATTGCTAACTCTTGCCTGAGGCTATCATCAAAGCCATTCTTTACTAGTCTGTAAGCTTCTCTTACTCTGCGTTTGGCACGATTTCTCTTACAAGCGCTTTTGAAGACCTTCTTAGAAATTGAAAAACCAACTAAAGGAAGCTTTAGCTGGTTGCCGTTCTTTGCTTTCGCCAAAAACTCAGGTCTGGATTTGCCTCCGGACTTGGCAGGTGGCCGTCTATGTAGCACATAAAGCGTCCCGCAACCAAACGAAACGCTATTCCTCGCTGCATAAGCACGCTGGAAAACGCTTGTTTTGCGTAGACGCTCATGAGCAGGTAACATTTTATGCTTAAAGCAAACCCGCAGATGAATCTAAACGGATAGTCTATAGCGGCCCTTGGCGCGGCGGGCTCTGATCACTTTCTGACCAGAAGCGGTGGACATTCTTTTTAAGAATCCGCTGCCTCGTTTGGCTTTACGGATGGCGCCTCGAAGTGTTCTTTTCATTACAACTAATACCTAAATTGAGACAAACAAGAATGGGAGCTAAAAATGTTTTTGGCATTGATGGCTATCATTCTATCGATAGGATAGCTATGCTATCATCTATTGCAAATACTTCGCGCTGTCTGTCCTTCCGGGCAGACTAAAAATTTACGAATCCACCCCCTTTCTTGCTCTTTTCTAACCTTGCCAAAGGTGCAGAGCTAGATGTCAGACACAATCGTCTACTGAGGGGATGGGTTCGTCTTATTGTCGGACACACAAAATAGGCGCGAGCCTTAAATCAGAGAACTAAGAGATGACGACCCACGACCAAGACGATGTGCGCCTGCTCAAACCCACCCGGGAAATCTGGAGCGAGGCCCAGAAAACTCTTGTCAAAAAGATGTCACAACCTAGTTTTGAGAGCTGGATTAGACCATCTCAACTAATTGACTACAGCAAGGGCGTGGCTCTGATAGCTGTTAGCAACGATTTTGTCCAAACTATGATTGCCAATCACTATATGGAAGCCTTAGCTCAAGCAATTGGCGCAGTTACCCAAGAAAAGGTAACAATCAAGGTTGTGGTCGATGCTGCTGCCCAAAGTGAAAGCTATAGTGCCACCATTGCCAGTATCACATCTAATCAAGGCAATGCTTCAAGCACAACAATAACAACAGATTGCAGACAATCTGAGACCAGCTTAAGCTCAAACGTTTCATCGTTTAGCTCTACCAGTGACGGCCTGGCTGATGTTTCTAGCCGCAACTCCATCAATAACCAAGCAAATTCTAACAGCAGTTTTGGAGCCCTGGGGAATGGCTTGTCTATGGTGGCCAGCTCTGCAACCCACGCACCAGGAGCTCTTCAGAATGGCGCTTCATCCAGACTGCCAGAACACGTCACCATCAGCCGCAGCAATCTCAACCCCAAATATGCTTTTGACTCTTTTGTCGTGGGTTCCCATAACCGCTTCAGCCATTCAGCCGCCCAGGCGGTAGCTCAAAGACCAGGTCAAGCCTATAACCCCCTCTTTATATATGGAGGAGTTGGACTCGGTAAAACCCACCTAATGCATGCCATTGGTCACGAGATTCTCAAAGGCGCACCGAATGCCTCGGTGCGCTATATCAGCTGTGAAAAATTCACTAATGAACTGATCAATTCCATTCGTGATGACCGCATGATGGACTTTCGTAAGCGCTACCGCCAAATAGACGTACTCTTAGTTGATGACATCCAATTCTTGCAAGGAAAAGAGAGCACGCAAGAAGAGTTCTTCCACACTTTCAACGCTTTG
>LNEX01000398.1 GCA_001464165.1 bacterium Ga0077546 | reverse complement strand
AATAGCAACTTCTTCACTTACACTCTGCGTGAGCCAGTAGGTGTAGTTGGTCAGATCATTCCATGGAACTTCCCCATGTTGATGATGGCCTGGAAATGGGGCCCAGCCCTAGCTTGCGGTAACACCGTTATTCTTAAGCCAGCTGAGCAAACTCCTTTGACAGCATTGCGCATAGGCGAACTAGCTATGGAAGCTGGTTTCCCCGATGGCGTAATCAACATTGTTACTGGTTTTGGTGGCGACGGTGCTGGTGAGGCTATTTCTCGCCACATGGACATCGACAAAGTCGCCTTCACTGGTGAAGACAAGACAGGCAAACTAATTATTCAAGCTTCCACCGGCAACCTCAAGCGTGTATCGCTTGAACTCGGCGGTAAGGCTCCAAACATCGTCTTTGCTGACGCCGATATTGATGCTGCTGTTAAGGGTGCCATCACTGGTATCTTCTTCAACCAAGGTCAAGTTTGCTGCGCTGGTTCGAGATTGTTCCTTGAAGAAAGCATTCATGATGAGTTCATGACCAAGCTCAAAGAGCGCGTTGCTAAAATGCGCCAGGGTGATGGTTCTGACGAGAAGACCCATATCGGTCCTCAAGTTAGCAAAGAACAGCAAGAGCGCGTTCTTAACTACATTGAGATCGCTAAGGGTGAAGGCGCTACCGTTGCTTGTGGCGGTCAGTCACCAGCCGATATGAAGAAAGGCTTCTTTGTTCAACCGACTGTATTGACCGGCGTCAATAACACCATGCGCATTGCCCAAGAAGAAGTGTTTGGTCCAGTATTGGCCGTCATTCCATTTAAGAGCATGGATGAAGTTGCTGAGCAAGCTAATGCCACCACATTTGGTTTGTCTGGCGCTGTCTGGACTCGCGATATCAAGAAAGCCCACAAATTTGCTTCGCTAATTAAGGCTGGCACAATCTGGGTTAACTGCTACAACGTCTTTGATCCAGCAGTACCATTCGGCGGATACAAGATGAGTGGTTATGGTCGTGAACTCGGTAAACATTCAATCGAGCTTTACACCAATATCAAATCAGTTTGGGTCAACATGATGGATTAGTGCTCCTGCGGAGCGCATTGAGAAAGGCCGGTGAATAACCGGCCTTTCTTCTGTCTAAAGCTATTGAAGAACGAAAGAAAAGTATTGGAGGGTTCATGAAAGTATTTCTCACCGGCGCCAGTGGTTATGTCGGCTCACGCATCGGCAGGCAACTAACTAATGCTGGTTACTCAGTGAACGGTTTAGCTCGCAACGACATTGCCGCACAGAAGCTGCTTAAGGCTGGCATTGAACCGGTCTCTGGCAATCTTAATGAGCCTGAACGCTTGGCTCGTCTGGCCAGCAGCGCTGATGCCATTATCCATACTGCTTTCATTCATAATTTTGGTCAATACTCTGGCTCAATTGAAACCGAATGCAACCTCATGCATGCCCTTGGTAATGCCTTGGCTGGAAGCAACAAGCCACTGCTCGTTACTTCAGCTACAGGTGTGGTGGGCGACACTGGAGTCAACATTGCCACTGAAGAAACCGTGCCTGACTTGAGTCATCCCCTGGCAATGCGCTATAGAGCCGAGCAGGCTGCCCTAGCCACTGCAAATAACGGCATCAAAACTATTGTTTTGCGTTTGCCAATTCTTGTTTATGGCCACGCTGGCAGCACCTTCATTCCTATGATGATGGAGAGTGGTCAGAAGCGCAGAATGGCTGCTTACATAGAATCTGGTGAGAATGCTTTGTGCGCAGCTCACGTTGATGATGTGGTGGCAGGTTATATGTTGGCTTTAGAGAAAGGCGAAGCAGGGGATATCTTCCAGCTTAGCGCTGAGTCTGAAATACCAGTTAAAACTATTGCTGAAGCTGTAGGCCGTACCCTTAAAGTTCCAGCTCAAAGTATTTCAGCGGCTGAAGCCAACGAAGTATTTGGTGATGTAGTCTCAATGTTCTTTGCTATGAACAACCGGGCATCGGGCGAAAAGGCAATGCAAAAGCTAGGCTGGGCACCGCAAGAAGGTCGCACTCTCCTTACTGACATTGAGCAGGGTTCATACGCTACAGCCTTTGCTTTGAGCGGTCGTTAATTTAGCTTATTCAGCTAACTCAGCTGGTAGTAGTGGTCTGCTGCATCAGTTCACGCTCTATCTCACTGAGGGCGCGTTTTAGATGGCGGCGCAATTCGACCAGATGTTTCTTCACTGTGAGATTTGCTTGGCTGTCGCAAGCTTCTTCAATTTTGCTGCAGATTGCTACAAGTGGGTCCGCTGAAATTGCTTCACAGGCTCGCTTAAATGCATGCATCTTGGCTTTTAGAGCGACGAAATTTGACTGCTCGGCGAAAGTGTTGATCTCGCTTATATCGTGGTGGCAACGAGTTTTAAAATGCCGTAGTATTTTTTCAATGTCTCTTTCGTTAGATTGGCTCAGTAATTTTTTTAAGCCAATTACTGAAGACTGCAGCTCTGAGCGTTCGTGTTCATGTTCGTGCCCTTGCTCGTCTGCGGTCGATTCTTGGCTGGGCACGATAGTAATTTTGATATCGCTGACGCCGAGCCATCGTGCCACAAGTTTACTCATGGTGGCCGGGTCAATGGGCTTACTCAAATAATCATCCATGCCGCGATCAAGACATTCTTCTCTACTGCCAGAAATAGCATTGGCGGTTACGGCAATTACAGGTACATTCAAACCGCGTCTCTGCTGAATCTCTTTTATGATCTTACACGCTTCAAAGCCATCTAGGCCTGGCATCTGACAGTCAAGGAAAACCATGTCGTAGCGGTTCTTATTAAAAGCACTAACGGCTTCAATGCCGTCGGCGGTAACATCAACAACGAAGCCTAAGTCTTGCAAGAATAGCAATGCTACTTGCTGATTGATTTTGTTGTCGTCCGCTACCAGTGCTCTTCTTGTTATGCCAGATTGCCTTTTTGCTTGAGTTAATGGTTCTGTGGAGCCACTGCTTACATCATTTCTGATGGCGGCTAGTTCTCTGGTTTGCGTGTAGCTTTTTCGCTCTTTGGGTTTCCATCCAG
>LNEX01000397.1 GCA_001464165.1 bacterium Ga0077546 | reverse complement strand
CGCAGTGGAATTGTGAGATGGCTGGTTCTAGGCGCTACCAGTGTGCTGCGCGCTTGGCTTAGAGATTCACTGGTGCCAATTTCAAGGACACTAATTAGACCAAATACTTTAGAGCGTTTGAAGGCTTCTAAGAATTGCTCGCTCTGTTTTTTATAGCGAATTGTGTCAAGGCAAATGGCCTGTATCTTTTCTGCTGATTGCTTTGATGCTTCTAAAAGTTCTAAGGCTTGCAAATGATCGTCTGTCGATTGTGCCGCAATTCCGAGGGCGCAAAGGTGTGAGCAAATTGCCGCTTGATTGTTGTGCCTTGGCTCTAGTGTGAGAAGTTTGATCTGGCCGTAGCTGCTCTCCCAGGCGCGAGCTGACCAATCATCGGCATCAGCACTGGTGGCAAGAGGCAGGGCGAAGCTGAAAGTTGAGCCATGGTTTTCTTGGCTATCAACCATGAGCTTCCCGCCCATGAGTTCAACCAGGTGTTTTGAGATACTCAGACCCAAGCCTGTTCCACCCGTACTGCGATAGGCAGAGCCTTCTTCCTGCATAAATGGTTCGAATAGCCGTTTCTGGAAAGCTTTTGAAATACCAATGCCGCTGTCTATAACTGAAAAATGCAATTGATTGTAGCCATTGCAATCAGTAGAAATATCGACTTTGAGAATAACTTGTCCTTGGTCTGTGAATTTAATAGCGTTGCCACACAGATTGAGTAAAACTTGCCTCAGTCTTAGTGGATCTCCAAAGACAATATCGGGAATGGTTCGGTCTACGGTAGCTAGTAAAAGTAGGTCTTTGGCGGCCGCTTGGGGCACTAAAATCTCTGCCACCCCTTCAACCACTGAAAGCGGGTTGAACTGTGCTCTAGATAGCTCCATTTTGCCAGCTTCTATTTTTGAGAAATCGAGAATGTCATTAATGATGGTTAGTAGTGACGCTCCAGCTTCGCGAATAGTACTGACGTGCTCTTTAGATTTAGGGCTAAGGTCACCTCGGAGCAGTACCTCTACCATTCCCAAAATGCCATTTAAGGGCGTTCGTAGCTCATGACTAACGTTGGCAACAAACTCTGACTTTATCTTGAGGGCTGACTGGGCCTGCTCACTTGCCATTTTTAACTGAGTGACCAAGCGCCGATGGGTATCGATGTCTGTGCAAGAGCCGCACCAGCTCAAAGTATCTCCGCTTTCGTCTTTGATTGGTAAGCTGCGAACGAGAAACCAGCGGTACTCTCCATCAAAGCGTTTCATGCGCATTTCAATCTCGAAGTCGCGAAACTCAAGTACACAGTTTTGCCAATTTGATACTGCCTGCTCTCTTTCTTCTGGGTGAACTAACGCTAGCCATCCGATGCGAAAAAGTTCGCTGTCAGTCAGTCCACAATAGTGGAGAAATTGGGCATTAAAATATTTAGCGTTACCTTCCTTGTCTGCTGTCCAGATTAGCTCTGGTGAGGCTTCACACATTGTGCGAAAGAGCAGTTCGCTTTCAGCTGTTTGCTGTTTTGCTTCTTCAGTCTCGGCATTTACGAGAGAAAGTTCTTTGAGGCGATTGGCTAGTTCATCTTTGATGGCGAGTTGATCATGCACTTCTAAAGAGGAGCCAAACCATTTGACTATTTTTCCGTTATCGTCAAGGCGTGCCACCGCTCTAACTAAGTGCCATCTTGGTGCGCCGTCTTGACGCAATAGCCGATACTCGCATTCATAGGGAGCACCGGTGTTAATTGATTCTTGCCAGCGACTGTGCATTGGTTCTATGTCTTCAGGATAGACGTGGCTGATCCAGCCGTCGCCCAGACTTCTGGCTTCGGTGGAGCCGCTCCATTCGTACCAGCGTTTGTTGATGTAATCAATCTGACCGTCTGCGGTAGCTGTCCAGATGAATCCTGGTAGCAGATCAGAGAGATCTTTGAATAGTTCTAACTGCTCCGATTCGCCTTGTTGCCGTTTAGCGAGAGCTTCAAAAAGCTCTCGTTGAAAGTGGTTGTTGTCTTGAGGAGAATCCGGGACCATCGCCGTACCGCTGTCAAAATGGTACTGGTCAGTTGCCATTGGGCATGCCAAATGTCAGGAGCCAGTATATCTTTATTCCACTTTGTGAGACTGCTAATCTTTTGTTTGGCTATGCTTAGCCTTGGTTGGCGGTAATTTTAGGGTTTGGTTAGAATAGCTTTTGTTGTGATATTGGCGTCCCTAAGACTAAATTGAGGCTCTGTGAAAATTGTTAGATCAGGCAAGGAGCGGCTTTGTGTCAGTGCATGCCGAACGCTTGCTTTTTTCTCGTCTCTAATTT
>LNEX01000396.1 GCA_001464165.1 bacterium Ga0077546 | reverse complement strand
CCCCCGGTGCCAAATTCGGCAGTGCCGAAGATGAGTTAGCCTCTAAGTTCGGCTCCGGGTGGGATGGAGCCAAAACTGGTGCTTCTGCAGTTGATGGCATGTTGGGCTCGGCTGTAGCTAAGAGTCAAACCCGGCGTGAGAATATTGAAAAAATTCTTGGGCCAATGTCTGACAAGCCGAGCGACAGCGCGCGCATTAGGTATATAGTTCGCCTGACTGATTCGATTGAATCTGTTGCTCAGAAACATCCAGCCTTAAAAGATGCAAGTTTGTGGCCGCTTGTTGCTAGTGTTAATCACTTGCCTACTGGTCTTGATCAATTTGGGCGGCCAGCAGCAGAGTTGCGTCGAGGGATGGTACTGGACATTCCGCTGCCTTATGAGATCGAGCGCTTTAGGCTTGAAAGTAGTGCTGAAGACTTAGATGATGAGCTTGATGACGAAGATGATAGCGATCAATTATCAGCTGATGAAGCTGGTGAAGATCGGTCTTCGAATAGTGATCTCGGAGTCGAGACTTCAGACTCGGCTCCAGCCGTTTCTACTGATTGGGAATCGACGGTCAAGCTTAAGTCAAGTCATCCACTTATTGCCTCACCTGTTCTTTCTGCTGGCATACAGCAGGCACCAGCAGTGGTACCACCGGTCTCGCCCACTTTGACACCACCGGCGACACCTGCTTCTGCACCGCTAGCGGCACCGACTCCGATGCCGTCACCGACTCCGATGCCGTCACCGACTCCGATGCCGTCACCGACAACTGTGGCCGCCAAACCAACTTTCCCTTTCTCCTCTCAACAGGCTGCGGTTACAGCTAATCCTACTTTGCCGTTGCCATTGCCAGTGCCAGTGCCAGTGACAACTCAAGACCAGGTTCAACCTTCTACTTCTGCAACGGTTCCTACTACTTCATCGGCCACACCTTCTGCTTCTGTCCAGGTACCAGTTCCTGCAGCCGTTCAGAATCCGATTCCGGGCCCTATTTCGCCTCCTCTTCCTCCTCAAGCGATAGGGCAACAACCTTCAGCTCAGCAGCCAGGACGACAATACGCAGAACAACAGCACACTATGGTGTCGCAGCCAGTATCACCACAGCAGTCAGGTCTTCCTTCTATGCCCGCTAATCCTGCTGCCCCGCCGGTCAATGCACAGCCTAGCTCACAGACTGATACTAATCCGGTATTGAGTGCCGTGCCAGTTATTTCTCAAATTCAGGCTGGCGCCGGAGCACGACCAAGTCAATTGAGAACTGCACTTGATCAACCCCCAATTGACGCTGGTGATCGATTTATCTGGCAGCTTGATCCCAGCGTGCGTCTGGTGAAATCGACTATGAAGTGGGATCCCACCGTGGGCGTTTTTCGCTCGCAGCTTGAACTCTTGCTCAATGAGATCTGGTATCCAGTGATCTTTTACGAAGTATTCCCTCACATGGCAGTTCGTCATGAGTACCTTGGCGGCGGTCGGAAGAAATCGGTAAAGATGGATCTTCCACCCACGCCTGCTCAGGAGCTAGCCGATAATGACTTGGTGAATAACTGGCAGCGCTATTGTCACAACTTTGTTGCTCAAATGAATGGTCCAAAGACAGGTCCGCCCGCCTAATGATTTAGCTTTTCTCCGAAATCAGCGGAATTAATATTAAATAGACCGTTTTAGGGTCTTAGTGCCTCACATGCCTGCTCAAAATGTTGCCCAGGTAACAGTTTCTAAGATGCACTTAGTTATATATTAGTGGTCCTTAATCTTGAGTCCGCTGCGCGCAGTTTGGGCAAGGCATCGACTGAGAGAAAGGGCTTACTAGGCAACTTAGAAGTTTGATGGGCAGATAAAA
>LNEX01000395.1 GCA_001464165.1 bacterium Ga0077546 | reverse complement strand
CCTCAAAGTTTAATTGTCAAAGAGGCGGTCAACACCTATAAAGAAAAAGGGCCAGCAGCCGCTCTTCAACTACTAAGAGAAGATCTCGCAGCTTTTGAAAAAGACTCAAAGCTTACACTCAAGCTACCGACAGACAGAGGCGGGGCCGGTTTTGACGAAGAAACAAGCAACAAACTTACGCAAGAGCGGTCAGCTGAACGCTGGCAAGCAGTCAAACAGGCACTGCTAGAGCAAGATGCAAATGCCATTGAAAAGCTCAAAGTAGCCTACCTCGACAATATACTCAAGGCTATGAGCGCAGCCGGTAACCGCTACGGCAACCTAGATTCATATGGCGTATCAGGCCAGTCTCACTTTGAAAATCAAAAGAGCAACGGCTCTAGCGCAATGATTCGCGAGTTCGCTACTCAAATAAGCAAAGAATACAGCGCAATAGCCAATCCTGGAGGAAGAGACCTCGATGGCAATCGCATCGACAAAAGAGAGCTTGAGCAATACAAAGTCAAGCAAGCTCAAAGCTGGCGCTAAAGCTAAAAAAGTTTGCTTATTTAGCTTTGCTAATTACTGCCAGCTTGAGACGAGCATCTTCTGAATAGTCCGAATTCTCAGAGATTTTCAGAGCCCGCTTAAACTGTTCTTTGGCCTCTTCTGATTTGTGTTTCTTCATCATGATCAGGCCCATACGATAGAAGGCCTCACCTAGGCGTTGATCATTGCGGGTAGCACTTTCATACGAGACCATGGCACGATCAAGATCTCCCTGACTTTCGTAAGCAGTACCAAGATTGTAGTGAGCTACTGCCAGTTTGGGATTGAGTTTGACCGATGTCTCCCAATTCTTTATGGCACCTGGTACATCTTTTTGAGCCCGAAGTGCAGCTCCTACGCCGTTGTAAGTTATGGCGTCCGAAGGATTAATAGCTAAAGCCTTGCGAAACTCGGTTAAGGCATTGGCATAATTGTGCTGCTGGTTATAGGCCAGCCCGAGGTTGCTATGAGCATCTCCCAGCTCCGGATCGATCACCAACGAGGCTTTGTAATCGGCAATAGCTTGAGCTATTTGCCCAGAAAGATGCTCTTTTACAGCTTTATTGAAGAAGCGACGAGCCTGAATCTTAGGATTATTCGTGTTCGCATTTTTATCGGCGATGGCGGGCTGATCCGCTGGCGAAGAATTCTCGGATGCAGCAGAGCCGTCACTAGTTTTCTCCGGCTCTACGTTATTCTGAGGCGCTGCTTGCGTCTCAGATTGAGTCATCGCTACTTCGTCTTGAACGGGCTCAACGGTAGGAGCCGCAGCCCTTACCACCGGGGCAGTTCTCTGAATCGGAGCAACCTTTTGAATTGCTGCAGATTTTTGTGCGGGCACTGAAGCAACAACTCTAGCTGGAGGAGTAGCAGTAGTTTCTTTCTCAATGGCCTCAGCCGCCTCCTCTATCGAAGTTGGCGCTTGGGTTGATGCTGCAGCTGTTATCTGCACATCTGGCGTTGTGTCGCGCAGGGGCGCAGCGGCGTCGGCTTTACTCGGGGCATTACTAGCGGCGGACTCCCAGCCACTAGCAGCAGTGTCAGTGCCAACACCGGAGGAAACCACCGATGCCGCAGAAGATGCCCGAGAATCTACATTAGAAGCTCCACCAATCGATGCTTCGGCCTGATTGGCGGGGCTCGCTTCAGGAGGCGCAATTGGTTTCTTCTCGGCCGCCAGTGTGGCATTCAAATCGGCCTGAATAACCGGTGTCTGCAGGGCAGCAGTGCTAATCAAGGGCTTGAATCCCTGAGTCACTCCCTTTAGCTCATCGGCGCTCCCTTTGCGCGGCCCCCACTCACCTTTATCATCTGGTTGTTCAGGCTTCTGCGCCGCTAATGCTCTAGCATACTGGCTATAAACATCGGCAGCTGGTGCTACAGGTTGACTCTCAACAGCAGCTACAGTGACAGGCTGAGTATATTCTTCATTGAGACCAAGCGTGACAGCTCCGTCCAAGATACGCAATGCTGCCTTGATCTTCGCAGGAATAGCCAGGTCGAAAGCCACTCTAACGGTAGGTGTGTCCTTAATTGGAGTAAGGAACCGCACCCGTTTAATACCAGGAAATACTTTGTTTACTTCAGCGGAAAGCTCATCAGCGCTCGGCATGGTAGCAGTATCAAGCTCAGTGCTCGGCAAGTCTATTATCAAGCGGTGATCTGGTGACGGCATTTCGAACAGCTGAGGCGGCGACTTGACGCCTCCGCTGGCATACTCAAAAACGATAAGGTGGCTTGGATCTACCGAAATCTTGCGGAGCGAAGCAGTTTCAGAACTTTGGGCTTGGGCAGCAGGGCATAGATTGCCGGTCAAACTAACGGTCAGGGCCAGACTAGCTACAAAAGCTGGTGTCAGACGCAAGCTAAGCTTGAGAACCTCGCGCTTTAGCCTTTCTCTAACTCGAGCTTCACTATCCCGACCAGATGGCTCTACACTGGCAAAGTTTACCTAAAAGACGGCCTTCTTTTGCAGGCGATCTGCTTAACCAAGCGCTATTTTAAGTTAGGCCATATTTAAAGTTCGAGACTATAGCCGTATTATGTAACTGCTCGTCAAGAAATTCGCGTTCGCCCTAGGAAAATTCAATGCCCTTTTGCCGTCAATCAAAGAAGATCAAGCTAGCCCTTACCCTGCTTAGTTTTACGGCATTGCAAATGTCAGGCGCCCTACCGACAGAGGCACGCCGGGACAACTTGCCAGAACCGCCAGCGGTAGAGGCACCTGTCGACCTTCTAGTGACTCCGCCGGGTGAAGAAATCTATTTTCCAGTTAGACCTGACGGCCAGCCATTTCTTGTCAACATCGATACTACTGTCAACCTCACCGATAAAATAAACGGGTTCTATTATGATCCTAAATTTAGAGGCGAGGTTTGGGCTCCTTTTGATCAAGTCAGCTTAATTGAGAGAGCAACCAGGATGATGGCAACTTGGCCCGAGTACGATCAATTTAGCATTTACCGCAAATTTAATGGTGTGCATAAATTCTTCGAGAAGTACTCTGGCTTTGGCCCCTAGTCACAGAGAAGAGAGCCGATGAAACCCCCTAATTCTGAAAATTCTAGAGCAAAAAGACTTGACCATATCGCCATAGCGGTGCATTCAATTGCAGAATCACTGCCCTTTTACGAAGGCTTGGGGCTACAAACTCTTGAAATTGAAATCGTAGAAGAACAAGGAGTTAAAGTAGCAAAGCTCGATATTGGCAACACTCACATCGAGCTGCTTGAGCCACTCTCGCCCGATACTCCGGTCGGCAAGTTTCTGGCACAAAAGGGCCCTGGCCTGCACCACATCTGCATAGGCGTAGAAGATATAGAAACCGATCTCGAAGAGTTGAAAAGTAGCGGTACTAAACTCATCAATGAAACTTCTAAAATCGGAGCCGGGGGCGCAAAAATTGCTTTCGTTCACCCCAAAGCAACCGGCGGAGTGCTTTTAGAACTTTCGCAAGCAATCAAAGAGTAGTTGGCTTTAGAAGTCAGTTGGCGTACGGTCGACATTACAATAGGTATCAAAAACATTGATGTTTTTGTACGTTTTCTCCGTTCGTTGGCCCCCCTCTGATACATTTGGCCGTTGTAATCAAGCCGGGCCAGACTTGGCGTTGACGCTACAACCAATTGCTACCATTGGAGGCTAACCCATGCCAACTATGACCGAACTATCAAAAATCGAAAAAGCCTTGGGCAAACAGGCTTCTTACTTCCTCGAACACCAGAGCAAAGGCTTCCCTAAAGAGCATCTGCATTTACCTGGTCCTGACTTCGTAGACCGCATCGGCATGATCTCTGACCGTTCACCACGGGTCCTGCAGAGCTTGCAAACACTTTTCAACACTGGCCGCCTAGCCAATACTGGCTACCTCTCAATTCTTCCTGTTGACCAGGGCATTGAGCACTCAGGCGGTGCATCTTTCGCTAAAAACCCAATTTACTTTGATGGCGAAAACATCGTTAAGCTAGCAATCGAAGGCGGATGCAACGCTGTTGCTTCCACATTCGGCGTGCTCGGCTCTGTTGCTCGCAAGTATGCTCACAAAATTCCATTCATCGTTAAGCTTAACCACAACGAGTTCTTGAGCTATCCAAATGGTTACGACCAAATCATGTTTGGTTCTGTCAAACAAGCTTGGGACATGGGCGCAGTAGCTGTTGGAGCAACAATCTACTTTGGTTCTGAAGAATCAACTAGACAAATTCAAGAAGTTTCGAAAGCTTTCAAAGAAGCTCACGATCTTGGTATGGCTACCATTCTCTGGTGCTATTTGCGCAACGGCGCTTTCAAAGTTGGTGATGTAGATTATTCACTCGCTGCCGACCTTTCAGGGCAAGCAAACCACCTCGGCGTCACCATCGAAGCCGACATCATCAAACAGAAATTGCCAGAAAACAATGGCGGCTACAATGCTTTGAAATTCGGTAAAACCGATGCTCGCGTATACAGCGAACTAACTACCGATCACCCAATCGACATGACTCGCTATCAAGTAGCTAACTGCTACATGGGCAGACAAGGCTTGATCAACTCTGGTGGTGCCTCAGGCGCTAACGACCTAGAGCAAGCAATCATGACTGCTGTTGTGAACAAGAGAGCTGGCGGAACAGGCCTTATCTCTGGTCGCAAAGCTTTCCAAAAGCCTATGCAAGATGGAGTTGAATTGCTTAATGCTATTCAAGATGTCTACCTATGTGAACAGGTAACCATCGCCTAAGGCGGACCTCTCGCAGCTAGGCTACACTAGAAGAAATAACTGGGCCACTCTCTAGAAGAGTGGTCCTTTTTTTTAAGAACGCGAAAAGCCAATAGAATCAAGGCACAGTCAAATTGTTGAAGAAGTCAATTATTTAAATTCCCTATTTTTTTCTCGAAAAAATGGAACCAAATGCTAGAGTTCTAGGTCGCAAGAACGAGCAGCACAATCTCTTCAAATGTAGAGCCAATTTGCCGATTTTCGAGGAATCCCAAACTAAGCTTCAAAAGTACCATGCGTATTCAATGCATAAGTACGCTTTGGCGAAATTCTTATTCAGGCTGGCCTGGTATCACAGGGCCAGCTCGACGAAGCTGTCAAAGATACCGGTACGCGCCAGCGGCTGATTGGTAAGACACTGATAGCTCGCGGATGGCTCAAACCAGAACAACTACGCGCAGCGTTGCAAGCACAATCGTTATTAAGAGACGGCATTGTCGATTCGTTTAAAGCTTTAAAAGCCCTAGGCATTGCTTGCAGTTTTGATAAGTCATTCGAAGAAGCACTGAAAGAAATTACACTTTCTGCAGCAACGGGCGCCAACAAAGAAACTACTTGCAAGCTGGGTGAACTACTTATCGATGCTGGCATCATTGACAAAGGTGAAATGGAAGCGGCTCACAGCAAAAGCCTAGAACGCGGTGAGCCACTAGGAGTGGTGCTTGTTGCCGAGGGCCTACTGACTGAATCTTATTTAGACGCCACCCTAGAACTGCAAGTACGGGTGCGCGACGGCATGTTCTCCCGGGAGCAAGCTATCGCCGCTCTAAAGCAAGATCCGCGCCGTTTGCTCGATAT
>LNEX01000394.1 GCA_001464165.1 bacterium Ga0077546 | reverse complement strand
TGACAATGTCGGCTTATTTATTTCTCGCGCCGATAACTATGTTTTCTTTTGGTGAGATGGGCAATCTTGTCTATCGTAATAAGCTTGCTGCCTGGCGAGCGAAGGGGCTGCACAATAAGGGAAGAGTGGTGTTTGTTGAGCGTCGTATCATCGCCCCTAGTGTGCTAAGTGAAAGTGATCTGGCAGAATTTGATGTAGATCCTGAAAGTCTACCTCCTGATGCCATTGTTGCTAGGTCGGCTGTACTTGGTAAGAAGATTGTTGGCATTGTTAACGAAGGGGCAGTTCTCACCATTGAGAATTTTGACAAGGACGATGTTCGGCAAATTGAGGCGGCTGAATCTGCTAGCCCTACTGCTGTGCATGTAGACCCACGCCCTGGTATTTTAGTCTATCGCTGGCGCGATCGAGTGAAGCGTGGCCAAGAGATTGGGCTGAAAGATATTGAGCCTGTCTATATTGTCGAGGAGCAGTTTATTGATTCCATCTGTTGTACACCTTGGCAAATAGTGGGGCGCACAGTTAGTGAGAGTTGCCTGGCTCTCAAGGGCGATATTGTTCACTGTCAATACATCGATGCTCCGGTCTCTACGTTGGTGGCTAAACGCCCCCTGAAGCAGGGCGAAACGCTTAGGGCGGAAGATGTCGAGGTTGCTAATTTGTCGGCAAAGCAGCACTATTACACTGCCATTTCGGCACCACAGCTAGTGCTGGGTGCTAAGCTTAAGCACGATGTTGCTACTGGACAAGCTCTGCGTTATTGCGATTTCGAGAAATTGATTTATTGAGGGCTACTTCACCGCCACCCTACTCTCCTTCAACTTCTGAAAAGCAGCCAGCGCTAAGTTGCGCGCTTCACCATGCTCGACAATTGGCAAAGGATAATTTTCTCCCATAGTCACCCCGGCGGCAATTAGCTCTAGTGGCGGTGCTTCCCATGGTTTGTGAATATATTTGCTTTTCATTTTCGCCAGTTCAGGCACCCACCTGCGCACGTAGGCACCGTCGGTGTCGAATTTCTCGCCTTGCAGTATCGGGTTGAACACGCGGAAATAGGGCGCAGCATCAGCGCCGCAGCCTGCAGACCACTGCCAGCCCATGGTGTTCTGCGCCAAATCTGCGTCAACTAAAGTGTCCCAAAACCATTGAGCGCCAGCTAGCCAGGGCAGGCGTAAGTGCTTTACCAAAAAGGAAGCAACAATCATGCGCACGCGGTTGTGCATAATACCGGTATGCCAGAGCTCGCGCATGCCAGCATCAACAATGGGATAACCAGTTAGGCCTTTTTGCCATGCTTTTAGTGCTTCGGGGTTGTGCTCCCAGGGGAACAGTTTAAAGTCGCCTCTGAGAGGCTCTGTCGGCGTATGGGGGAAGTAATAAAGCAAGTGGTGTGAAAACTCACGCCAGCCTACTTCGCGCAGGTAAGAAAGGGCGGCCACCTTGCTCTTCTCATTTTTGAAATGTTCGGCTTTCTCTTTGACGATAAACCAGAGGCTACGCGGGCTGATTTCCCCAAAGTGAAGATGCGGTGACATGCGCGAGACTCCCTCTATGTCTGGCCGATTGCGCATTTCAGAGTAATCATCAAGCCCGTCTTGCAGGAATTTGTCTAATTGCTTGAGTGCCCCTTTCTCACCGGGCATCCAGGAGTCTGTTATGCCTTTTTCCCACTTAATCTCAGGAAGCAGCTGCAATTCTTCTAAGCTGCACTCGAAACTTAGTTTCTCGACTTTTGTTGACGGTAATTTCTTCAGGGCCAATTTTTTTGGAGCTTCTAAGGGTGGCTCAAGTTCAACTTGTATCTGGTTAAGGCAGGTGCGCCAATAAGGAGTAAATACTTGGTAAGGTTTGCCCTCTTTTGTGGCCACTTGCCATGGTTCTAAAAGTAAAGCGCCATTAAAAGTTTCAACTACAAGGCCACTGGCTTTCAGAGTTGACTTGATTTCTTTGTCTCGTGCAATTGCGCTTGGCTCATAGCGGCGGTTCCAAAATACTGCCCCTGCGCCGAGTTCTTTGGCCAGAGCCTGGAGGATACTCAAGCTAGATTGTCGGGTCTTGTCGTTAGTAGCGCTTGCACTTTCTTTGTGGCTCTCTTTCTGGCTGTCTTTCTGACTACTTTTGGCCCTAGCTTTTGGATCGGCTTCACATATGCGCAGTCTTGAGCCGAGCTTTTCTAATTCCGTAGCCAGGGCCTTGAGTGATTGATGGAGCCACACTTTGGTCGCCCCGCCTGCTGGCCAGATGCCTTCTTCGCCCGGAGCCCAGATATATACAGGGATTACCTCCCCATTGTTCTCAGCAGCCCAATTCAAGGCAGCGAGCAAGCCAGGATTGTCAGCTAGTCGTAAATCTTGACGAAACCAGAAAATCGCCGAACCCTGCTTCATTCTCAATCTCTTTCTGTTGTTACGCGGGCACATCCGGAACTTATTCTGGGATTTTAACTCTGTAGTGAGAACATATTGTGAATATGAGATTCAAAAACCAAATGGTTGGTAAAAAGATGTTATGGAGTACCAAACATGGCAGAAGCAAAACCTGTACGAATTGGTGAACTTTTAACGCGAGCTGGTGTACTGCGTAAGCAAGATTTGCAGGAAGCAATCGAGATCTCACAAGATACCGGCCAAATGATCGGTAAAGTCCTGATTATGTCTGGTTTCATTACCAAGGAAGATTTACAGGCCGCCGTTGAGGCTCAGTCTCTTGTGCGAGATGGCAATCTTGAGTTTGAGCTGGCGCTGCTTGCTATTGCTACTTGCTCTCGCGAGCGCCTCTTGCTCGACCAAGCTTTAGACCAGTTAGGCTGGCACCCGCAGCAGACTCATCCGTCAGCTCGTTTGGGCGAATTGCTTCTGGCCGCTGAGGTTGTCACTCCCGAGCAGCTTGACGCCGCCTTAGAGCAGGTGAGAGAGTCGATTACGCCGCTTGGTGCTGTGCTGATTCAGTCGGTGGTCATTGATAGAGATATTTTAGACTTCGCCCTTGTTGTTCAAGCAGACATCCGTGCGGGAAAGATTACCAAGCAAGATGGTGTTTCGCGTTTGAATAGCAGGGTTAAAACTCATTCTTAGCGCCCTTTCATCACGCTGAAAGCCAGACCGATCTTGTGGCTGTGAAATTTTTGGCAGGGCAAAGAAAGTTGGCTGAAGTGGCCAGCCAAATTGCTATATTTGTGCCCTTGAGCAATAGGCGAAAGCAAAAGTCGGAGCTATTTGCCGCTGGGCTTTTTATTCTTGCTCTTTTCGGCATCGGCAGCTGTGAAATCTTTGGCAATATCGATGAGATCATTTCTGTAGGCAGCCGAAACAATTACGTCTTTGAGGTCGTTTGTGCGCTTGTATCCTTTGGGATATTCAAAATCGGATGCCTTGTAGGGTACCTTTTTCCAGCCTTTCAGTTTGACCATGAGTCGTTCGCTGTTATTTCTGTCCATGGTTTTGAAATTGAGCCAAGGAACAGCAGATTTTTTTCTTCTATCGGCATCTTTTTTTTGTTTTGCTGGGGTCAGTTTAGCTTCGGCTCGTAAGGTCTGAACTGGAAAGGCGGGAATGTTTGCAGAATTAAAATATCGTGCCACCACTTCTGATATCTGAGGAGCGGTCTTTATCTCTCTCGGTGTCCAGTAGATTGAGCCATCGGAAAGGAGTATTTTGTTGCATGATAGTCCTTTTAGTGATTCTGCTTGTAGCCACTTTGACTTAGTAACTGCGAACGGCTTGTGTTGCGGCAGAATGGACAAAATTAAGGATTTGTCGAAATTTTTCAAATCTGTTATGAATTCTAGTTTGTCACTAGGTCTGTAGCATGAAATTTTCCAAGTCGGTGCCGCTGACACGGTAATGCCGCCATTGCCAGTATTTTCAAGCCTGATGGCATCATCTGTGACGTAGTAGCGGTAGGATCCAGCGCCATTATGGAGGGTTTCAAATACCCATTCGGCTTTTGCTAAGGCCGGCGCGTCAGAGGCAAGAGTTAAGGCAAATGAGAGCATCAACAACAGCCAATGCAATGCGGCTGAACTCTTCTGGTCTACCCAATGTTGTGCCTTTGTCATCGGTTGTTCTCCAGCGGCCTCTGCTTCATAATACTAAGGTTTCTCTGTCAAGAGATCGTTTCATCCAGTGACGCGCTCTCGAAAGCTATTGATGGAACTAGAATTGGAACTTGTTTGATTGTTTTTGGTCATACTGTAGATGATCTCCCAATAAATACTAGATTTGAGGCATGACGATGATTGCACGCAAGCGTGTGCCAGAGCTAATGGATGACCCTAATCTTGATTATCAGGTTCATGCTCAGGCCTTGCGCGGTCTGGCCCGACTCAACGCGGCTAGTTTTAGTCATGGCTCTATTTGGTCTGAAATCGAACTTGAGGCCCGCCGAGCTAGTCAACCGTTGCGAATTCTTGATATTGCAAGCGGCGGTGGAGATATTCCCATCGCGCTTTATCTTAGGGCTAAGCGTTTAGGTCTGAAGGTTGAGATAGTCGGCGGTGACATTAGCGCCGACGCAGTTTCTTACGCAAAGAATATAGCCTTGCAAAGGCAAGCAGACGTGGAGTTTATTACTCTGGATGTCTTCAAAGATGATTTGCCAGCTGACTTTGACATTGTTATGACCTCACTATTCACTCATCATCTTGATCCCGATGACGTCGTCATGCTTTTGACGAAAATGAGCCGAGCTGCGCGCTTGAAGATGTTGGTCAATGACCTCGTGCGTAGCGAAATTTCTTACTGCTCAGTTTGGTTGGCGACTCGCATTTTAAGTCGGTCTACTGTTGTGCACTATGATGGACCCGTATCGGTTAATGCATCTTTTACAGCCTCTGAATTGCTAGAAATGGCCATTCGAGCCGACCTCAATTCGGCTACCGTAAAATCTTTTCCTCCTTGCCGGCAAATGCTTGTTTGGCAGCGAAAATCAGCAGATTCAGAGCGTCCAGTAGAAATTTACAGGCAGGCAACAAGCAGTGAATCGTGAATAGTTTAGTGCAGCAAAGATGGGATGCTACTGTTATAGGCGCTGGACCGGCTGGTGCCTTCACAGCCTTGCAGTTGGCCCGAGCGGGAAAGAAAGTATTGCTGCTCGATAAAGCTCATTTTCCTCGGCCTAAAGTCTGCGGCTGTTGCATTAATCAATCAGCTCTTGGTGTATTGCAGAGAGCTGAGCTTGAAAATGTTCTTTTAGGAAATGGTGCTATTCCACTTAGTTCTTTAGAGCTGTTTGATGGTGCCTTAAGTGCCACCATCCAGATAGCTGGAGGTTTTGCGTTATCTA
>LNEX01000393.1 GCA_001464165.1 bacterium Ga0077546 | reverse complement strand
CACAGTCTTTGCAGCGGGAGTGAGCGCGAGGCTGAGTGCGGCAACGGGCGAAGATAGTCGTGTGCTATTTGCGACAAAAGAAAAAGACTTCGAAGGGGCGCCAGGATTTGAGCAAGAGTTAGTGAGCAAGGTCACCATTGTCGCTGATGGCTTGAACGGCCATGCCCTTGATCCACTGCCTGATTTTAGTACTATTGTTGCCCCTGACGCTCGATTCGGTTGCGGCACCACATTTGAAAACGCCGGTGCAGGCAGTTTTGCTAATGGCTACTACCGCTCTGGGCGTATTTATATGGCATGTCAGCAAGGTGGCTATGTTGGATTGGTTGTGCTAGAGAACGGAGACATTGATGTCGCTTGTGCTTTAGACCGCTGTTACGTGCGTCAACAAGGAAGTTTGGCTCTGGCTGTTGCTGCCATTCTTAAAGTTTTCTAGCCGACCGTGGCACGGAACCGATTTACTAACAAGAAGGCGCCGCAAAATATCAGGCCAACGACTTTTTGTTGTTGGCGATGCCTGTGGCTATCCTGAACCACTGACGGGCGAGGGCATTGCCTGGGCTTTAGAGTCGGCTGAAGCCGTTGCCCCTCTGGCAATTTCGGCTATTGAGCAGTGGAGTGATGAGCTAGCTGTGCAGTGGCAGCAGCTTCATGGTCGACTCGTCAACCGGCGTCATCGAAAGAGTCGTGTCATTGCCTATAGCTTGCGCAGTCGAATTTCACGACGGGCGCTCGTACAAGTTGTGTCTCTCTTTCCTCGTCTGGCAGCGGGTATTGCCTCAAATCTTACCTCTAGCCTTACATGCAGGTCTAAGCAAATTGTGAGTAGCAAATGAAGCAGAAGAAAATGGTTTTGTCATCTCGCATATTAGCGATTGGTACCGCTAATCCTTCTTGCTCTGTTAGTCAGTCTGATTCGTGTCTTAATGCCCAGCAGTTTTTTCAATGTGATGAAAAGGGCAAGCGCATTTTGCGTATGCTATACAAGCGCACAGAGATTGAGCGACGTGCACTTGTGGTGCTAGAGCAAAAAGATTGTGTCATTGATAGAAGCTTTTTTTCTCCTCCGCAGAGCCTGAGCGATCGCGGGCCGACCACTGCCGCGCGCATGGGGCTCTACAATGCTGAGATTGCTCCTTTGGCGACGGCGGCCTGTCTGTCGGCCCTAAACTTGGCTCAGGTTGACCACGGCGAAATTACTCATCTGGTCACCGCCTCTTGCACTGGTTTTGCTGCACCAGGATTTGACTTGGCGTTAATTAAGGCTCTACCTCTGCGGCCCAGCACCGAGCGAACTCATATTGGCTTTATGGGCTGTCACGGAGCTCTCAATGCCCTCCGGGTGGCTGATGCCTTCTGTCGCGCTGACCCGCAGGCAACAGTTTTGGTTTGCGCCGCTGAGCTTTGTTCTGTGCATATGCAGTATGAGTGGTCGGCCCAGAGGTTGGTTGCTAATGCCCTATTTGCCGATGGTGCGGCGGCGGTAGTGGTGCGCGCCTCAGGCGGTGCTGACCTCTCGTCAGTTGACCAGCAGGTTTCTTCACCGACTCGTTGGCCTCAGGCTAAACCTCAATATCTATCATCGCAATCGGTCGTGATTGACAGCAGCTCAGGGGCGATGAGTTGGGAAATTGGTGACAACGGCTTTGTTATGACCTTAGCTGCTGAGGTGCCCGCCTTGATTGAGAAGCATTTGCCGGCATTTATAGAGAAGTGGCTAGATCAGTCTGATTTAAGCGTAGGCGATATCAAAAGCTGGGCGGTTCATCCTGGTGGCCCCCGCATATTGCAGGGTGTTCAAGATTGCCTGAAGCTGGATAACGAGATGCTTTCAGCGTCGCGGACGATACTGGCTAGGCAGGGCAATATGTCATCGCCGACGGTGCTGTTTATATTGCAAAGTTTGTTGGCGCAAAGCGATAAACTTCCTTGCGTCATGCTTGGCTTTGGCCCAGGCTTAACAGTCGAAGCTACCTTAATTGGTTAGCTCTAGTTGCTGAATGGACAAAATCCTGCTAGATTTTCAGGCAAGTTTACAATTCCGTCGATGATGTATTCAATATGCATGACCCAATTATGACCTGCCCTAACTGCGACAGAAAGGACAAAACAAGCTTTAGCAAATGTCGTTTTTGCCATACTCGATATGACGCCATCATCGAAAAAGAGAAGTTTGCCCTTGATAGCCGCCTGCTTGGAATAGTGGCATTTGTTGTGGTCTTTGGCAGTGCCGCATGGTGGGTTGACTATTCATATAAACAACAGAAAATTAAGAGCATGGAACCGATTGTTGCTAGCATTAAGGCTGCCAACAAACCGAGAATTATAGAGTTTTATGCCACTTGGTGCGGTCCGTGCAAAGAATATGAGCCAGTGATTGAGGCCTGTCGAGTCAAATACTTTGGCAGGGTAGACTTCGAGAGGCTGAATGTCGATGATAAAGCCAATGTAGATAAGAAGCAGGCCCTTAGTGTCAGGGCTATACCCAAAACTTGTTTCTTTGATAGTGATGGTAACCAGGTTGAGGAAGTGGTTGGCGGAATCGATCAAGAGCAACTCGAAACTAAGATTGGCAGATTGCTTCTACCTAAGTAGATTCTCTTGGTCGCTTGCTGAGAGATTTATTCGTCGTCGCTAAAGCTACTGTGCATGATTTTGCTCGCTTTGTCTGCGTCTTTGCCACTGACCACGCAGGTCAATTTCATTTCGCTAGTGGCAATCATTTTGATGTTGATGCCGGCTGCGCCGAAGGCTTTGAAAACAGTGGCGGCAATGCCAGATTGGCCCGCTAGCCCAGCGCCAATCAAGCTGACTTTGGCTATGTCCTCATCGGCAATTACTGAAGTGGCTTCAAAATCTCCTTTGATTTCTTCTAACACTTTAATAGTTTGAGCTAGATCGGTGCTGTGTACGGTGAAGGTTATGTTGTTGTGGCCTGCTGTAGGGTGGAATGCTTGCATGATCATGTCGATGACAATGCTGTTGTCAGCTAGGGCCTGCATGATGGTGCCAGCGATGCCAGGCTTGTCTGGTACGTTCATGATGGTGACACAGGCCTGGTCTTTGTCAACGGCTACTCCACTAATGCTGCGATAAATTTCCATGTTTTCTCCTTCGCTAGCGCCTTGGTCTATTGTGGTGCCTTCGTGTTCTGGTTTGAAAGTATTGCGCACGCGTAAGCGCACCTTGTATTGGCGGGCTAGCTCGACAGCTCGGGGGTGAAGCACTTGGGCGCCGAGTCGAGCCATTTCGATTACTTCGCCATACGAAACACGCTTGAGCAATTTGGCTTCACTAATAACATTAGGATCGGCGGTGTAAATTCCATCGACGTCGGTGTAGATGTCGCATACGTCTGCATTGATAGCCGCTGCCAGGGCGCAAGCGGTGGTGTCGCTGCCGCCTCGGCCTAAGGTGGTAATGTCACCATCGGCTGTGACACCTTGAAAGCCTGCTACCACCAAGACGTCATGGTCGACTAAGGCGCGGTTAAGATTTTCGCTGTTGATGTCGACAATGCGTGCTTTGCTATGTACTTTTTCAGTGAAGATACCTATTTGAGGAGCAGTGAAAGAACGGGCACTGATGCCCATTTCTTTTAAGGTGAGAGCCAATAGCGTAATTGAGATCTGCTCTCCGGTTGAAAGCAATGAGTCAAGCTCACGCTTATCTGGGGTGCGCGAACACTGGGCGCCCAGTTTGAGTAGATAGTCAGTGGTGTCGCCCATGGCAGAGACTACTACAAGTATCTTTTGTTTGCTATCTTTGCCGAGGCGGTCTCTTACAATTTCGGCAACGTGTTGGATGCGGCCTAGGTTTTTTACAGAGGTGCCACCAAATTTCAACACTGATGTTTTAGGATTATTCATAAGTTTCCTGTGTTGCCTGCAATCCTTTTGTATCAACGCTTAGATCAAGTATCTGTGGCTTGTACTGCCGCTTCTCAGCCCAGTCATTCAGATAGCTTTTAACTTCAGCATGGTTGCTCTCGTGCACAAGTACCAAGCTGGATGAACCGGCTCCGCTTAAGACACAGCCTAAAACCGGCAGCGAAGCCAGATCACGACGAAGAGCTTGAAGCTCTGGTACCAAGTGTATGCGATAAGGCTCGTGTAGCTCATCTAGTAGCGCTTCTCGCAAGGTATCCTGGTCTTGCTTCACTACTGCTGCAATCAAAAGCCCGGTACGCTGCAGATTCTTTACGGCCTGACTCATGCTGACACGGCGCGGAAGAACTCTTCGAGCTTCTTGGGTTGATAGTTCGTAAGGTGGAACAACTACCAAGGTTCGCCATTGCTCGGGCCAGCTTAAGCGCTGACAGATGGCTCGATTGCCTTTTTGTCTGTAACCAGAAACAATAAACCCACCTAGGAGGCAAGCGGCAACGTTGTCGGGGTGCCCTTCTAAGCGAGCTGCCTGGGCCAATATTTGATCGCGGTCGGGGGCGGCACTGCTACTGAAGGCCTGAGCCGCCCAGAGCGCAGCCAGAATGGCGGTGCTGCTGCTGCCTAGGCCGCGCGCTAGCGGAATATCAGTTTCTATGGTGAGGACAATATCTTCGGTTGGTCCAGAATAATTTTGGCAAAATTGTTTGTAGATCAAGTTGTCTTCGTTGGCAGGAAGACTCTGGGCTGCTGCACCTCTGAGTGTAATCAGACTTTGCTCAGGGGTGCGTTTCTGCTCTAAGCGTTCAAAGGTAACTGTTGTATAAACTGAGAGAGCGAGGCCGAGAGTGTCGAAACCAGGACCTAAGTTAGTGGTGCTGCCCGGTAAGCGCATCGTCAGTTTTCTTAATTGAGTCATAGCGGAGCCACCATCTAGAGACCCATTGATTGACGCAGAGCGGTGATATCGGCCTCTACGGGGGTCAAGTCTACTGTTGTCACTTTCTGTGCTGTGTCTGGGTCTTTTAAACCGTTGCCTGTCAGTACGCAGACTACTGTGGCCGTGCTTGGTATGAGGCCGTCTTTGAGATGTTTGATTAGTCCGGCTAGCGAAGCGGCACTGGACGGCTCACAGAAGATGCCCTCGGCCGTGCCTAGCATTTTGTAAGCTGCCAAAATTTCTTCGTCGGTGACTGAGTCGATTTTGCCTTTTGATTCAGAAGCGGCTCGCACGGCTTCTTGCCAGCTAGCAGGATTGCCAATGCGGATAGCGGTGCCTATTGTTTCGGGGTTCTTGATGGGTTCGCCCCGCACAATTGCGGCCGAGCCTTCAGCTTCAAAACCGTGCATACGAGTAATATTACCGGCCTTGGTAATACCTAGCTCGTTGTAGAGCTTGAAGCCTCGCCAATAGGCGCAAATATTGCCGGCATTGCCAACGGGAATGCAGAGATAATCGGGCTGTTTGTCTAAGGCCTCGACAATTTCAAAGGCCGCTGTCTTCTGCCCTTCTAGTCTATAGGGGTTGATTGAATTAACTACAGTAACTGGCGCTTGTTCGGCTAGTTCGCGCACCAGCTCTAGGGCCCGGTCGAAGTTACCTTTGATTGGCACAATTTGTGCGCCATAGTGTATGGCTTGGGCTAGCTTTCCCAGGGCGACATAACCGTGGGGCAAGAGCACATAACACTTGAGGCCGGCCTTGGTGGCGAAGGCTGCGGCTGAGGCACTGGTATTACCAGTGGAGGCGCAAATTACTGCTTGGGCACCTTCTTCTACTGCCTTAGAAATGGCTAGGGTCATGCCCCTGTCTTTGAAGCTGCCGGTTGGGTTTAGGCCTTCCAGCTTAAAATAGAGATTGAGCTGCGCATAACCCAATAGGCTTGGTATGTTGCTGGCCTGCACTAGCGGTGTGTTGCCCTCCCCTAGCGAAATCAGTGGCGTTTTTTCGCTGACCGGCAGGTATTTTCTGTATCTGTCAATCAGGCCAGTTTTCTTGCAGGTTGCCTGACATTGAGGCTGACATTGTTCCTGAATTTGAGCTTGAGATTGCGATGGCATTTTATGTCTCTCTTTTAGCCTGCTCTATAGATGCGAATGGCGCTAGCTACCGAGTCGAGGAAGGGGCATTTTTTTAGGTCGTTTAGGGCAGCGTTCATATCGCCTTCGCGCACATCATGGGTGAGAATAACGATTGTCGCTCGCCCTTCTTTGACACCTCGCTGAATAATGCTTTGAATGCTGATTTTGTGATTGCCAAAGATTGTGCCAATGGTGCCAATAACGCCAGGAGTATCGGCGACTGACAGGCGCAAGAAATAGGGACTGACCCAGTCGTCCGACGAAGCAGTGGTTGACCACTGGCTGGTAATGCTCGGTTGGAAATAACTAGCGAAATCAGGCAGCTTTAAAGCGCTTTCAAGATTGATTATGTCGCCCACCACAGCTGATGCTGTGGGAAGGCTGCCGGCCCCGGGGCCGACCATAATAATCTCGCCCACCGCGTCTCCTGTGACCAGTATGCAATTGTTTGATCCTGACACTGCGGCTAGGGGGTGGCTCAGGGGCACTAAGGTTGGATGCACTCGCACTGCTAGTGACTTTTCTTCAGAGCTAGTACTGCGAGCGGTGCCTACTAGTTTGATGCGATAGCCGAATTCTTTTGCTAGGGCTAAGTCATCAGGGGTAATTTCGCGGATACCTTGGCGATAGATGTCTGTGGGTTTGACGAACCGTTGGAACGATAAGGCCGCCAAAATGGAAAGTTTGTAAGCTACATCGTGACCATCTACATCAGCCGATGGGTCCGCTTCGGCGAAGCCCAGGGCCTGTGCCTCAGCCAGGGCGGTTTCGTAGCTTAGCCCTCTTTCTTCCATATTAGAGAGGATAAAGTTGGTTGTGCCATTGAGAATGCCCGTGACGGCAGTAAATTGATTGGCGCCTAGGCCTCGTTGGATGGACGATATCAGTGGAATTCCACCTGCTACCGAGGCCTCAAAGAAGATCGTTACGCCTTTTTCTCGGGCCAGAGCAAAGAGGCTTGGCCCATGCTTAGCTAACACTTCTTTGTTGGCGGTGACGATGTGTTTGCGTTTTTCTAGGGCGCGCTTAATATATGACAAGGCGGGCTCTTCACCGCCCATAACCTCGACTAACACTTCGATTTCGGGGTCGTCGATAATTTCATTTACGTCGGTGGTAATTGGGCAAGTGGTGGTTGTGGCCCGTTCTTTAGCCAAGTCGCGCACAGCAATTTTTTTCATTTGTAGGTGCTTGTGCTGGGCCAGTAGCTTTACGACGCCGCTGCCAACTGTTCCTAGTCCTAACATTCCGAGCACAACCCGGGCCATAAATTAACTCCCAATCGCCAACTACTTTATCGTGGAGGGCAATTATCGCTTATCCGTTTGCCCTTGGGGCCAAACAGTAACAGTGGCAGTTAACATATGAAACTAGGTCTCTAGTTCTGGCTGATTTGAGGGCTGGTCGGTTAGTCTTTCTTTTGAGGCCTGAAGCTCGTCGGAGAGGGCGTTATTGGCAAACTGGTCGAGAATATCAGTGGGGATGCCGAGGGCCTTAGAATTGTCACGCATCTCTTGCACTTGGCGGGCTAATTCGCGAGATTCGCTGGAGGCGTGAGGGTCTAGAGTGAGTGCTTTTAGTTCTTGCGTTTGGCTGAGTTTGCGCACGCGAGCCTTCTTTGTGTCAGCCTCCAACTGGTCTTT
>LNEX01000392.1 GCA_001464165.1 bacterium Ga0077546 | reverse complement strand
TCTTACACCTCTTTTTTCTTCTGCTTTGAAGGCTAATCGAAACGGTAAACACCGACAATCGATTAGTCTTCAATTTTTCCCCACAGTACTATCCTTTATCGTTGCACATGTTAAACATCAATACCATAGCCAGTTTGAAAGGGGTTGCAACCGGGGATTTAGAAGTAAGATTTGTCTTTACCCTGCACAAACGGAAACCGATGACCCGGAAGCCTCTTCTCACTAGTTTTTTAGCAATGACTGTAAGCTTGCTCGCCCTTGCTTCAAGCGTTAGCGGATGTGCCGTCAGCCCAGAAGCTAAGAAGAAGGCCAGAGAAGCAACGCTTGATAAGTTCAGCAAAGAAGTTACCAAGCATCTGCTCGACCGCAATCCAGCCACCCTCCAAGAATCTGTCAATCAGCTTATGCACGGTGAGGTGCATGTCTCGGCTCTAGAGAAGCTCCAGGCCCGCAAGATTTTGCCAGACTCAACCATTGACGTGCTCAAAGCTATTGATGATGCGCAAATCGCCCACCTGAGTAATGAAGTGCAAATATTGAATGTTAGGGCCCTTACACCCCTTGAAAAAGACTCGGTAACTTTTAGAGTTACCGGCAAGGAAATAGTCAAAGTTTCTGGTAAGCAAAAAGATGTACGGCCATTTTCACTGGAACTAACCTGTCGCTTAACGCCCGAAATGGATAACATGCCGACATTAATTGATGTTGGCGGAATGAACGCCACTACAGCGTTTTCTGGATCTGGCAGCACTGCGCCGTCACCCAAAAACAAACGTAACACACGTCGCCGCGGCTAAGTTAGCTCGGTTTAAGATAGCATTACTTAACGGTTCTTGATTACCCATCATGCCAACGGTTAGGCTGCATGCGACTCAGAAACCAATACACTCCACGCGAAATATCTTCAAACCAAAAACAACAAGCACTCAGCGATTTCGAAACTTTCATTTCCCGTGGTCATGGGTATACGAGGTGCGCCCTAGTGTACTGAGTCAATTTCCGTTGCAAATTTGAGCTCGTACAGTTCAAATGCGGATTCCAAACGAACATTCAGCACCTTCAAAAACCAAAGAGAGTCACATGCCAGAACAGCAAAACCCGAAGGTCGCCGTACCCCAAAGCCTGCTCGCTGTCTCAGCCGTCTTACTGATCATGCTGGTCGTCAGCTTGCTCGTCTTGCGCGGCAACGACTTGCATATCAACTCCCAGGGCCAAACGCCAATCAACGCTAGCGAGATGGTCGGCCTCAACCTGCAGCTCACTCAAAGCAGCAACCCGCAAGAGAGAGCTCAGAGCGCCCAGCGCCTCAGCGAGATTGCCGTGCAACAGCTCAACAGCAAAGCCACCTCTACCGCTGGCGACTCACCAATCGTCATCGAAGAACGCCTGAAGTACGCAGTCGCTAACGAGACTGACCCGCAAGCTCGCGCTGCAATTACCGCCGCCCTCGCCAAGATTCAGAAGCGTCAACAGGTGGAAAGCTCCTTGAACCCGCTCACACAGCGCTTCAAGTAACCCATGCAAAGCTGCTGGCAATTGCTAGCAGCTTTTACGTAACCCTCTGATTGACTGGTTCCCCATGCACTACTGGTGGGGAACCAGTCTTTTTCTCGAGCTTTGAATAACGCAAAGTGCTGTTGAACATTAAGGTCAAAACTCTGCCTGATTGCTATTCTGGCATTAAAACTGATTTGGCCTTTTTTTTGCCAGCCATACTACCGGTAGTAGTAAACAGGGCCTCCAATCAATAATCTCGGGCAGGTAGAGTTACATGCCAACCTCTTTGACCAAGTGTGGCCATTGCGGAATTGAAGAGCAAATTAGAACTAATGAGTGTTTTTAACTGATTCCCGAAGCATTGGATCTCTTGAATCATGGAATTCAACTACGTCAACCCATTCATCGTTGTGACCCGCCAGAGCACGAGAATCAAAAGTACCAACGCGACTAACGGTGACCCATCCGCTTTCTGGCAGAGGTTCAAATGTACTGATTAGGCAACCTGGAAACTGTCTGCAGCCGAAGAGCCCGCTCGCGTCTACCTCGACATCATGCTCGCAATTCGTGTGCAGTCGACAGGGAGTTGCATTGGCTTGCGAAATCAAAACTTCTTCAACAGGATAGCCAAACTTATGCGTTGAACATGTAGAGTTTGATTCAGCCCTTCGGCCCTGCTTGCTTAGGACCAAGGCAAGATAGCGTTTGTCTTGCACTTGGCTCAGACAGTTGGAACAACCGAAACTCGAATGAACAGCAATGCACTTCCTGAGCATTGATTCTGCATAGTCAAACTCACCAACCTTGTAATAACTTTCAACCCACCAATGGTATTGAATATCCTGGGAACACTCAGCGAAAACGCTTGGTTTTGATTGATTGCAAGCAATCCACATCACACCAGCGGCACAAATAGCCAGACTAGCGAGGACGAACAGGCGAACAGAACGTCGTGGTACAAAAATCGCAGCGATTCCGTTGGTCAAAGCCGCTATAGGAGTTGGACTGTTCAATATGCAATCCTCGTTCACAGTTACCATTATTATGCTCGGGCAGGCTAAATCTGTCTGTAAGCTAGCAACCAGCAAATTAGAGAATTAGACAATAAACTGACCGACACAGCTCTGTTTTGCGAAATACTTGAGTACTCAAGTATTTTCGAAAATGGAAACAGCTGAACGCGCACGAACACTAAGCCACATTTGTAAACTAGGTGTATATACACGCAATTTACAATAGCAATTAGGTAATGCCGGCTAAGCAAAGAACCCTAGAATATTGCCAGCATTGCGTTCCATTTGTTGTATCTCTTGCTGCATCTCTTGTTGTATCTGGGCGTGCCGATCTATTTCAAGCTCTTGTTCTAGTTCGTGTTCTAGCTTTTGTTCTAACTCTTGCTCAGACAACAACTTCGGTTTGACCAATTCTTCCAGTTCAAAAACCAAAATCAACGCCAAAACAATTTCAGAATAAGCAGCAAGAATATCGGCTGCCATAGCCTCTTCCTGACGTGTAGCAGTTTCACCCATGACCAAACTGCAAAGAACAATTAACCAAAGATAGTGCTCACTTTGAGTGCTATCTAAGTGATCGCGATAACTAGCCTCAAATTTGTCACACAGCTCTTTATCAAACATCTCAGTGCGAGAAAAATCAGCTTCTCTAAAGCGACCACAAAACATCAATCTGGCATAAGCAAGGTCAAATAGTGGATCATCAAGGCGAGAATAATCCCAGTCAATCACAGCTTGTACAGCTGATCCACGATAAAGCAAATTACCTGGATGAAAATCACCATGCAAAAGTGCTCGCCAAGCATACTTAGAGCCGTGGGCGCGAAGCCACTCCTCAATCATGGCTTGCACTTCAACAGCTTGCTCAACACGACCCTGTAGCCGCCCAACAATCGCTTCCGCAGCGGCCACAGTAAGGTTGTAACCAGGCATTACACCAAACTCACTAGCTCGGGCAAAAGCATGACGAATGCGCTCCAGGCAAGCCGTCTGCCAATTGACACCAGGCTTTAAGCGCTTGATCAATCCAGGACTGAGATTGGCTCCGTCACCGGCACAATGCAACATAGCCAAGACTCGACCGGCTTCGGCACAGTGCGTTTCGTTCCAAGTCATACGCCGCCAGTTAAAGGGCTTATTACTCTCAATGTATGGCCTCAAGGTCCAATAACGTCCCTCTAAGAAATAGCAAGGCTTACCATCAACAGCTAGCAAAAGCGGCACGGCCAAGTCAAAGCCGCGTTCAATCAAAATATCTATAGAAAGAAATTCTTGCTCAATGTCATCAAATGAGCGCTCCATATTCTCAGCAGTCAAGACAAAGCGATTACCCTTAGCATCAACTACTAGTGAGCGTTCTGGCCGATGAGAAAGCGACCAAGGTTGAATTTCAACAGGCTCTTGCAGCGCTGAAGAAAAGCCACTAGATACAATGGCATGAGCCTGAGCTAAGGTATGACTATAGTGTATGTCTTCCGCCATCAGCCACCGTTCAAGAAGACAGTTCCCAGCCCAATTCTTTCATCGCGTCTCCAAAGTCAACGCGGCTTCTAAGGCAGAAGTTTAAAGCGATAATCGCCTGCCCTACTTCCAATCGTTTTTGCGTAAGCATAGTCATACACTGATAGCTGGCAAGCACAGTCTTGGTGTCAATTTTTCCCATTGCCACCAAGTGCTTTTCAATTTTCGCCCCTTTGTCTTGATCTAATTTCAAAGCATTATCGATGTCTTCCTGGGTGACAATACCAGCTTGCTTAAGCAAATCAACAACATTAACAGGAGGAGACATTTCAGCTTTCTTGCTGCGCTCAGCGCTGGCTTCTTTTGCCGCTCTGTGCTTAGCTGCTTCAGTAGCTTTAGGATGTCTCTTCTTAAACTCTTCAACAGCATCTTCTTTGGTCATCTCTTGGTTGCGAATAGCTGCCTGCAACTGCAAAAGTGTGCGCCAGACGCCGTTGCTTATCAGCCCCGCTTCAACTAAAACTGCTTCCAGTGGAGTGTCTACAACAAAACTGTGAGTGTTGCCTTGGGGAGAAATTCTATCAAAATCAATTTTGCCATCGTTTTTATGGGCCTGCTGCAACAGATCAGCAGCCTGGCTCAACGTTACTTTGCCTTCTTTAATCAACTTTTGCACATTGACCGAAGCTTCAAGAGTGGCCCGGGGCAGCTCACCAGCTTCCATCAATATTTGCACCGAACCAGCAGTGGCCGATGATGTCACTTTGGTAAGAGTAGTAGTAGTTAGGCTAAGTGATTTACTCTTCGGATTAAAGGCATCAAGATCAGCGCGCAATTCACCCACGGTACTGTAGCGATTCTCAGGCTCTTTCTCGAGAGCTTTGAAAATAATATCTTGCAATGCCTTAGGAATAGCCAAAGCTGGCACCACTTCATCAAAAGGCGGTGGCGGATCGCAAATATGCTTGCTCAATGTTTGCAAGGCATTCTCACCAAGAAATGGCAGAGCGCGGCCGTCAAGACTGAGACCCTTGCACTGTTCTGGGCTCATGTACAGCGGGCTGCCAACAACATCTCCAGCCGAAGTCAAATCTTGCCCAGGAAAGCGACCATGAGGAAGGATTTTTGAAATGCCGAAGTCAACGATTTTGACCATCCTCTCTTTTTTGCGGCCGGTCTCGACAATCATGAGGTTACTAGGCTTAAGGTCACGGTGGATAATGCCACGATCGTGGGCATGGGCCAGGGCGTCGCATGCCTGCAAGAAAATATCGACAAATTCTTCAACGTCCAAGTGCTTGATAATTTCGAGCAACTTGTCGAGGCCGCGGCCGTCGACATACTCCATGACAATAAATGGGTGACCGCTACTAGAAAAACCATAGTGATAAACAGAGATTAAATTCGGGTGGACAAGAGTAATTGTCGCTCGACCCTCTTGTTCAAAACGTTTTTTGCTAAGGGGATCGCTCAGCAACTTACCATGCAAAACTTTAAGAGCAACCGTGCGATCGAACATTTGGTCACGGCCCTTGTAGACCACGCCCATACCACCTGAGCCGATTTCTTCGCGCACTTCGTAGTGGTCAATGATTGTGCCCGGCTTGAGGCCACTACCGCTTGTCGAGATGCTGTAGTCTGGCTGATTACCTGGTTCGAGGGAGGTTATCGCCTCTTCCATCAATTGATGAATTACTTGAGCTTCGCGGCTACGAAAACTCCAGAGCACAACATTATCGCCCATCTCGTCAGCCTGCATAACCCAGGTGGCTTCACCGGCATTTGTGCCTTTTTCAAAAGTGACTGATATAACAAAATTGGACGACTCTGTCCGCTTCCACATCATCGCAGCCGGAATCTCCGGGCTGTCTTTGGCCCGTTGGTAGCTGAATTCAAGGTCTTCCAGTGTGGGAACGCGCGGCCATTTTGCAGGACGTGGCGTTCTGGGTACCGTTGGGTCTTGATTGTCTGACTTGCGACTAAAAGAGTCTTGGAGAGGCATCTCTTCCCCTGACTGCCCTTTGGGCTTGTGCATCTCTTATCTTAGAACAATAAGAGCTTATTCTCTTATGCCAACTTATTGTTTAAAAGCCAACACCCTACGAAGAGGGAAGATCGTCTATTTGCGATTTTCCTATTAAAACTTTGATTTAATTCGTTTATCAGACTTCTAAAGCGGAATTCAGCCCTGTAGGTTGAGAAGAAGTGCCATGAAAAAATTAAATTGATACGATAACGAGTAGTAGTATGGGTAAAAAAGAAACGACCGGAAATACTAGGTTTACACCCAATATCTCCGGCCGTTCTTAAGGTCGTCAGTGCTAGCTAGTTGACTAAATAGCTGACTACCTAGCCAACTACTTGGCGATGACGAAACGGTCCAGCTCGTTGCCGTCCGAATCAAACTGAGCCACTTCCATGCGGTCAGAGCCGAAGTCGGCCAGTGTGAAAGAGTGACGGTCGCCCGTGAGCTTGTAGGTGAACGGTTGCCAGGCCGACGGATTGTCGTGAAGAGCCTTCGAATCGAGTTTGGCACCGCCGCCGCCAGTGACAATGTAAATCACACCGTCTGGCTTGGTATTGGCCGTGCTGTCGTACTTCTTGTCGAGCACGATCTGGCCGGGAACGTAACCACCTTCAAGCTGCGCGCTGGGAGCGATGCCGCCGTCAGGCGTGAACTTGAGGGGGAAGCTGCGCTCGTAGACGTGGGCGTGACCGCAGAAGACAATACTGACACCGTTGCTTTCGAAGATGTCGCTGAGAAAGCGCATCCCCTGCTCGCGCTGGTGACCAACGTTGCTGGTGAAGGGAGGCTGATGCAGCACAACGACCTTCCACTTGCCAGCAGGAACAGCCTTCAAATCTTCGTCAACCCAGCGCCTCATGCTCTCGTCGGTCCAGTCCATGTAGGTATTGGCGTCGAGGAAGAGGAAGTGAACGTTGCCGTAATCGTAGGCGAAGTTTGCCATACGGGGGTAACGCTCACCAGCCGAGTTGAGAAAATCTTGCATGGCCGAAGTGTCACCGATCATAGGTGGCAGATTGTTGCCAGAGCCGTTGACCAGCTTGCTGTTGTTCGGCCCATTCAAAGGCAGCGACCACAGCGCGAAGAAGGCCATCAGGTCAGGGTAGTCGTCGAAGCTGACCAGGGTCTCTGGGTCGAGCTTGGCCATGTCGTGGTTACCGACACAGCTGACGGCCACAGTGTTGGCGAGCACGTTGGCGCCGCGGTCAGGTGCCGCAACATCACTCTGATAGACCGAGAAGAACTTGCTGAGATACTCAGCAAAGCGTCCATGCTGGTAGACAATGTCGCCAGACATAACGAGCAAATCGGCACCTTGCGGCTTGACGAAAGGAATCGTCGCGGCCGCTTCAGACGCAGCACCAGACGAAACAAGCTTCAAAGCCGGACCAGGCTGAGCCAAGCGATAAGCCAGCTTGCGCTGACCGGGCGAGCCGTTGCCCATGTCACCGAATATGATGGCACGGAAGGAATCGCCCTCGGCCTTGCGAGCACGAGCCGAAGCACTGAAGATTTCGTGGCCGCCCATCAGCACTCGGTAGTTGAACAGAGCACCAGGAGGAAGATTGTCGATTTTGGCGCTGAACTGCACTTGCTCGGGTACACCGTGGACAGTGATCAAGCGAGCATCAGGCGTGACGCGCCACTTGGAGCCGCTTTCGACAAGCTCGACTTCGACAACGAACTCTTTGCGCTGACCCTTGTCACTGAGCACGTGAAACATCACTTGCACAGATTCAAGGTTGTTGCCCTGCGAGTACAGGCCGTTCAAACCAGGCTGCAGCCAGGGCTTGATGAAGAATGGTCCAAAGCTAGAGAAGACCGGCGAATGCCAGCTCTTGTCTTTGCCGGACTGAATGACGTGGGTGGGTTCAGCCGACATCTCCTGTCGACTGAGCACGCGGAAGGCAATAAAGCCCGCCAGCAGCAGCAACCCGATTATTGCAATAGTGATATACATAGTGGCCTCCTTGCGAGGTTAGGGGGTTGTTTGCCTAGGCTTCGAAATGACCAGAAGACTGCGAGTCTTCGTCACCGTCGAGCACGGGCTTAACCTCGAGGCGGGCGATAGCACCACCAGCGGTGAGAACAACAACGGTGAAGGAATAGGAAGAAAGGGTGACGGAATCACCGATTTGAGCAGGTCTGCCCAACTCGGCTTGGACCACACCAACGACGGTGGTGGCATCCGCTTCACTGACAATTCGCTGATCGAAGACCTTGCGGAATTCAAAAAGCGTAAACTCACTGTCGATACGGAAACGGCTACCCTCAAGGACTTCAACGCCCTCGATTGCTTTGTCCCATTCGTCGTGAATTTCACCAACAAGCTGCTCAAGCAAGTCTTCTTGCGTGATCAAGCCAACCACAGCACCAGCGGCATCTGTACAGATGGCCAGCTGCAGCTTCTTGGTTTGCAGCTGTTGAAGCAGGTCGGCCGCAGGCACATCTTCGTTGACGAAGTAGGGCTTGCGCACAAAAGCAGCCAACTTGCCGATCGCTTCGTTGCCCGTAAGAGCAGCGGTAGAACCAGGGTGTGGCTTGACGCCCTTCAACTCAGCCCGCAGCTTCTTCTTGAGAATATCGAGCAACTCTCGCGAGTTGAGGATACCAACAACAGCTTTGCGGCCATTGCTGAAGATCGGCAAGCGACTGTGGCGAGTCTGCGAAATCACATCAAGGGCATCAGCCAGAGACATTTCTTCGGGCAAGCCATCAATCAAACTGAGGGGCACCATGATGTCGAAGACCGTCAAACCGCGCAGCTCAAGAGCCCGGCGCAGCAGGTTCGATTCACCCTTACCGAGCGAACCAGCCCTAGCACTGTCTTCGATGATGATTTGAAGTTCGTCAGACGAAGGAGCTGAGCCAGAACCAGTGACCTTCTTGGGCATGCCTGGAATCCGCAGAAGCAGGCTCGTTGTGCCGTTTACTAACCACAGCAGTGGTGCTGTAACACGACAAAACAAGGCGAAGGGCATACAGAGCGTCAAAGCAATGCGCTGAGGAGAGCGCAGAGCCAAGAGCTTGGGCATCTGTTCGCCAATAATCACGTGGAAGACAGTGAGAATAACAAACGACATGGCAATGCCGACGAACGACGGCACATGCACATTGGCTAGAAAGGGCAGATGACTGGCCAGTGCATCGGCAGCCAACTGCAACAGAGCGCGGATGGGCTCCTGACCCACTCCACCAACGGCGAGACCACCAATCGTGATACCCAACTGAGCACCAGCAACTGAACGGTCCATGTTGTCGAGGAGTGATTTAATCGTGCTTGCGCCCATGACCTTGCGCTGAATCATTTCTTCAACCTGACTGCCGCGCAGCCTGATCAAAGAGTATTCAGCAGCAACGAATAGGCCGTTGAGAAAAACAAACACAAGGAGAAGGCCCAACCAAAGTAAGGCTGTGCTTAGGATCATAAGGTTTCCCTTCAAAAGACATGATGGTGCCGCAGCGCGTGAAAATCGGCGCGAAATCAACGCGCAAGAGCAGGCACGGGGCTTGGGTGAATTAAGAGAGCTGGTGGCCGATAGCGATTTTAGATTCGGGGGTTTGAGAAAGCTCTTGAGAAAAGAATTGGAAGTATTAGGCCTGAAGCCTATTTAGTTCTTGAAATCTGATCAATAGCAATAAGACATAGCTTTGATTAGGAAACGATCAGCTAGGCCTTAATAACTTCACCTGCGCGCAGGAAAGATACGCGCGAGAAACAAATAAAGGCAATGAAGCGGCTAGGGATCGGGCTGCGGTGAGGCAATAGCAGCGAGACCGGTTGCCAAGACGCAAAAAGTCTTGACCACTATCACCTTGCACTAATCGCCTATGAGAAATAACGAAGCTCGCACACCTTTACAACGACAACCAAATCAGAATCAGAAACCCAGAAGCCAAGGAGAACATCCAAGGAACAAGGAAAAGCAATAAGAAGCGGGCGAGAGACAGACCTTGCTATACTCGTAGGCTATGGATAAAGCTTCCCATCTCGTTTTCAGCCCTGCCTATAACACCGACCTACCAGCATTCGGCCTGAACAAGCCCTTCGCTCTTGATCGCGGTGAACTTGTCTTGAAAGCACTAGAAGAAGAGTTTGGCCAGGCTCCAAATGTCATTTCGCCTCAGCCACTAGATATTGAAGACGTGCTTCTCGTGCACAGCCTCGCCTATTTAGAGAGTCTGGAAAAAGAAGAAACTTGGTTTGAGATTTTCGAATTGAAAGCCGAAGAACTAAAGCGTGTAACCGCTACAAAAGCACTACCTGAGCTAATTGAAGACTTCTTGCTAAAATCAGGCGGAACTCTTGAAGCGGCTCGCCTGGCCTTAAAACATGGATTAGCAGCCAATTTAGGCGCTGGCTATCACCACGCCTTTCCTGATCAAGGTCGCGGCTATTGTGTCATCAACGACATCGCCATTACTATTCGTAAGTTGCAAAAGGAGAAGCTGATCAAAACAGCCATGATTGTCGATCTCGACTTTCACCAAGGCGATGGCACAGCCAAGACTTTCAGTGGTGACAAATCTGTGTTTACTCTCTCTGTGCATTCGCAAGAAGGCTGGCCAGAAGTAAAACAAGAGAGTTCACTTGATGTGGGTATTCTTGAATCGGAAAAAGACACTTATCTAGAGAGAACCAAAGCGGCTGTAAATCAAGCTCTCAGCCAATTTACACCAGACTTGGTTATGTTTATTGCTGGCAGTGATGTCTACGAAAAAGATATTTTGCCAGGAACAAAATATTTGCGCTTACCTCTAGCGATTTTAAAAGAGCGTGATCAATTTGTCATTGATACATTTAAAAACTGTGGCATTCCACTAGCTATGGTCTTTGCCGGTGGTTACGGCCCCCACGTCTGGGAAGTGCACCATCAAGCTGTGCGTCATCTTTTGCTTGTTTCAGATCCTGAACTTTCTTCTCGGACTAAATCTTCTTCCGATTGCAAATCTGCCTCAAACACCGAACCTTCTTCTGGTATTAAATGTAGTGCCGCCAACAGCTAATACAAAACTAGAGCCAAAGAGCATTCGCACCAGCCCCTTTCTCAAGTGGGCCGGTGGCAAAGGCCGCTTGCTGACTCAACTTGATCCACTTTTTCCCAAAGCCAATTCATACAACCGCTACTTCGAACCATTTCTTGGCGGTGGCGCTGTTTTCTTTCATCTCGCTTCTAAAAACCCAAACTTAGAAAGCTATCTATCTGATGCCAACTTTGAACTGATCAATTGCTATCAAGCAGTAAAAAGCCAGCCCACAGAGCTGCTTTTACTATTGGCGAACATGCGCAACGACAAGCACTTCTTCTACAAAGTGCGGGCTCAAGACATCACGCAAATGAGCGAACTGGAGCGAGCAGCTCGACTAATTTTTTTAAATAAAACATGCTTCAACGGCCTCTATCGCGTCAATAGCAAAGGTCAGTTCAATGTTCCCTTTGGTAAATATAAAAATCCACGCATCGCTGATTATGAGGGCGTTGCTAGAGCAAGTGCTTCGTTAGAGCGTGCCAGTCTCATTTCTGGACCTTTCGATGCTGTTGCAGTAAAAGCAAAAAAGGGTGATTTTGTCTATTTCGACCCACCCTATCAACCACTCAGTAAAACTGCCAACTTCACTTCTTACACCCTGACTAACTTCTGCATGACTGATCAAGAGCGCCTTGCAGCACTTGTGGGAAGATTGACCCAAGAAGGCGTCAAAGTAATGGTGAGCAATTCTGATACACCAGAATTGCGCGCACTCTATAAAAACATTCCTGGAGTCTCCATAACCACCGTGCAAGCCGCTCGCGCCATCAACTGCCACGGTGACAAACGCGGTGCCGTGAGCGAACTTGTGATAAGAAATTATTGACTGCCAGCAGCTGATCCCGTGGGTATCCTTTTGGATGCAGCAGCCCATAGTCCTCACTCAACTGAAGTTGGACTAAAATCAGCCTCAAATCTTGTTAGGTCCCAAGGATAACTTCGTTGCTGATTTTGCTTACAAAGCTTCCGAAAGGTTGCGCTTGCCTCATCACTCTTACCAAGCTGCCTCGCTAAATACGCCTTAAAGAAACGACGCAAAGGTGCCCCTGTATTCCCCATGCCCCAAGTACCTTGCATGTCTTCCTGGCCTTTCGAAATAAAATCATAGGCATTTTCAAGGGTAGACCAATGGTCAAACCATGGCAAAGCAATCTGTATCGCAGAGGTGGCATCGGCAACAAGGCTAGGCCAATTAGACAAGTCAGCATTCGCACACCACACACACCGATTTGGAAATTGTGGCTGCGTCATGATCTTATGCAAATTGCGCCTCAGAGGGCAATCTTTTATATGAGGCCTTCGATCATTAACTGGTTTATACAGCGAAGGAATGAAATCGTAGTAAATTCCGAACTCAATAGAAAATGAGTTCTGACTACAGTTGTACTGAGCAGCATCAAGACTGCTGTAGTAAGCGACGTTTATCACATGAACAGTCTGCTCAAAATTTCTTCGAAAGTAGCCTATCGAGGACGAATTAAAACCTTCGGGCTTTAGCACTTCGGCTAGGCCTCGCCTTACTTGCTTCTTCATCTCCTGCTGCACGTCGGCCAAGAGCTTAACCTCTGTATCTATATTAGCTGAAAGCGTCTGGGCTAGAAATAAGTTCTAAGCACTCATCCTTGCCCGCTCTGCGTCTTTGATAATCGAAAGTGAATGCTCATAAACGGTTTGTTTTATAAACGTTTGATAGGGGATGCCTACTAGACTGGCGGCCTGTTTGACCATCTCTAGGGCTTCTTTGCTCCAGCGGAAATTCACTCGCGCTAGCTCGTCTTCCTGATCAGCCTGCGCGATCATCTTCTCTACCTTGGCAGAGGTTTCGGCGTCAAGCTCGATGTCTCCGAGATCCTCATAATTACGTCTTTTTTTCATTATCAAACACCTCACTATCGACGGAAACAAGAACTATCATGACTGTCTTTCTTTGCTCATTCAAATCAGCTTTCATACTATCACAGCGGTGGCAATTTGCCTATATATTTGCCACAAGCTCTCGGGCAGTCTAGGCTAAGCTTATTTGTCGAAGGTTGTCTCAGGGCAATTCCCGTCAAGACAGCACCAACTTGACCCAATGCTAAGATTTGAAGGTTACTAAAACGAAAGTTGAAACACGAACCGACATTATCGAGTGGCAAGAGAAATTTCATGACCTCAAAAGAAAAGTTGCTTCTGGCCAGCAGTTTGTTCGTACTGGCTCTATCGAATCCACCATTGGCTCAAGCCGCTGAGTGGAAAGACAAAGCAAACTGGGATAAGGCATCTGAAGTTGGCGTAACCGCACTCGAAAAAGGGCAATATCTCAAAGCGGAACAATCACTAAAAGCCGCGCTAAAAATAGCCCGCACAAGCGGTGGTAACAGCGAGGCCATCGCCAATAGCATAGGCAATCTTGCTGCAGCAGAAAATGCCCTAGGCAAAGTGAAAGAAGCCGAGGCACTATTCAAAGAATCAATCGCCATACTTGAAAAAGACAGTAAATTAAAGTCAGACCTATACAACACTCTCAACAACCTTGCTGCTTGCTATACAGACAGTGGGCGCGCTCCAGAGGCAGCTAAAGTTTATCAACGCTTGATTGCAGCAATGAGCAAAGACCCCAATGTAAAACCAATCGAAATAACACGTTATCTCGATTACCTTGCCGAACTCTACCAATCGCAAGGTCGACTCAAAGAGGCTGTGCCAATAAGCACTCAATCATTGGCAATCAAAGAGAAGGCACACGTCCCAGAGGGTGTGCTAGTCAACGCGCTTAGTAGGTTAGCCAATTTACACTATCTACTTGGAAGCTATAAAGAAGCTGAGGCCATTAACAAACGCGCTCTGGCAATAGACCAGAAGCGCTTAGATTTTGTCAGTGCGGCCTCTGCCCACAACAACCTAGCAGTGATTTACACAGCACAAGGGCGCTACGACGAAGCAGAAGCCGCGTTCAAGCGCTGCTAACCAGTTCTCGACAAAGCTTCTGGCGACAAAGAGAAACTGGCGGAAACACTGACCAATTTCGGCAATCTGTACATGGACAAAGAACAGCCAGAGCTGGCCGAGCCCCTCTACCAGCGCGCTTTAAAAATCAATGAAACCAGATTTGGCGGTGCCGACGAAAGAATAAAAGGAGAACTCAGCAATCTCGCCAATTGCTACCGACACGAAGGAAAGCTAGCCAAAGCAGAGCCACTCTTTGTTCGGGCACTAGCTTTGTCAAATAAAGCTGGCGAAAATGACTTCCAAAAGGCTACGTTACTGAATAATCTAGCACTGCTGTATGTCTCTCAAGGCAAATACGAAAAAGCAGAACCTTTGTACAAGCGCTCAATTGCAGCGCAAGAAAAGGCATTGGGCAGAACACACCCAGACACTATGCGCACGATAGGAAACTATGCAGTCATGCTAGAGAAGACCAATCGGCACGCCGAGAGCCTACGGCTGAGAGCCCCGGCAAAACCGGCAGGCAAGCTAAATCGATCATAGTTGATTGAGTTTACTGTTGCAGCAAATCTTGGTGCACTTCCACAGCACACAACTCTTTCCAGTTGACCCGAGCGAACATTTCTAGTTCGCGGCCCGTATGAGTTGAGCAGTGGTGCAAAACAAAAGCTGCTTTGGTTTCAGTAATTTGACCGCGATGAACGCGCTCTAAACAAGCAAGACCCATACGAGCATGCACAGGGTTGATATAACCACGGGCAAGCATGGCTTCAGCTACAGTATCTTCGAAATCGACAATCTCGCAAGCAACATCACGCACCAAGCGCTCAGGCACAATACCAGCGCGCCTCAGCAAAGCAAAAACGTGATCGAGTGTGACTGATTCTTCTAAAATTTGCTCAATCGGTGCATTCAATTCGCGCGATAGTCTCATCATTTTCACAGCACGACGGTAGGAAATGACACGATTTACGATCATTTCTTGCAGCTGCAAAGCTGCAGTGAGAGTAACTTCATTGATGTGTCCGCGATCCATCAAAACACGGCCAATATTATTGTCTTCTTCGGTGCCAATTTCGCAAGCAATCAAAACATGATTGGCATTGACAATGTCGGCTGAAACAAGAAACTCACCCAGTCTAGGCATCATTTTGTTAGCACGGAGGAATTTGCCGTGGTCGCCCATTACTTCACGCAAACTAACTTGGCGCTCATGCATTTCTTTGAGGAAGTTGATGGCCTCAGGGAAAGTCAATTTGCGATCTCTCAACATGATTTGCAAGTTGAGAGCACCATCAAGAGTCTTTGGGGTAATCAC
>LNEX01000391.1 GCA_001464165.1 bacterium Ga0077546 | reverse complement strand
CCGCATCCTACTTGTCGATCACAGCGACAAACCAGTGGGTTTGAAGAAATTTGACAGTGAATTTATAGCCAAAAGCAACAATGATGATCAAGCCTTGCGCTTTGTCCAATATCCGTCAATGATAGATAAATTACTGCTTCTGAGCCAATACACAAATTTCACAGAATTGCATGTCAGATCCGGCTATGGAGTAGTCCTTGTTCAACCAACCTCAATAGAAAAGCTAGATATAGATACTACAAGGGAGACCTTTCGAGTATTTGGCGAAATTGCTCAAGTAGTTTTCGAGGCCTTTTAGTTCAGTGACAAACACAATTGAAAATGAAAAAAGCAGCGCACAATTCATTTACTCAATAGCTGATTTACTTCAAAACTATCTCACTACCGTGCCGCAAGAAGCCGAAAGAATTACGGTGCTTTTAGAGCAATTAGCTAGCAATGATTGTCACTTAACCAATCGCAAGAATATGATTGGCCATCTCACGGCTAGCGCCCTGGTGATAAACCAATCTTCTCATCTGCTACTGATTCACCACAATGGTCTGAAGCGCTGGCTCCAACCAGGTGGTCATCTCAATCATGACGAAGACCCCGAATCTGGAGCTAGGCGCGAGCTGATAGAAGAGACTGGGCTAGGCGGTGAGGGCATAACTCTCATTCATAGCCCAAACAGTTCGGCACGCTATATTCTCCCTTTTGATGTAGACACCCACGACATTCCCGCTAATCCAGCCAAAGCGGAAGGCGAACATCGACATCACGACTTTCAGTATATTTACCAGCTCGACCACAAAAATGAACAGCCAATAGTGCTGCAAGAGGATGAAGTGGCGAAATACAAGTGGGTAACCATTGACCAGTTAGCCACGGGCGACTATGGCCGACGGCTGAGTCGAGTTGCGCTCAAGCTCAAATCTCACCTAGGTTAAGTTAGCCTATCGGCTAAAAGTTAAGCCAAACTGCTCTTGCCATTCTGAAACACTAGCCTGGTGGCCTTCAAGCTTAAAAGCAAAGAGAAACAGATTGTTACGGTGCGCGGCTTTCTCTGGTCAATGTGATAAATTTACTTTGTGGGTAGTTTTGAACTAGTACTCAAAAACCCGCAATACAAGCACTAATGAGGTATCGGGTATGGCAGACACCACCACAGCGCCTACTTCCACCACGATTGTCGGTTTGACTGAAGCCGCAGCAGCAGAAGTAAAAAGACTCCTGGTTGACGAGCAAGGTAAGACTGGTCTGCGTATGGAGATCAAAGGCGGCGGTTGCTCAGGAATGTCTTATGGCATGAGCTTCGACAATGCTCAAGAAAAAGACCATGTAATTGAAGAACACGGCGTTAAACTTTTCATCGATCCTAAAAGCGCTATCTATCTGAAAGGCACAGTTCTGGATTTCCAGAGCGGCCTAGATGGACAAGGCTTTGTAATCAAGAATCCACAAGCGAAAGGCTCATGTGGTTGCGGCAATTCATTCTCAGTCTAAAAACTAGAATAATGACCAATAGGTAATTTGGAGCGTGCCGGCAAAAATTCTGTCCGGCACGTTTCCTTTTTTAAATAATCTCAAGAGTAGCAAGATGAACAAGCTAAAACTGGCTCGCCCCATGAAAGCAGAAGAAAAAGCAGAAGAGGTGCGTAGCAACTCAGGCAAAGAACTCGGATATGTTGCCGCGGCACAATACAGCCTGATCGAGATCTACGGGGCTGACAGCGAACGTTTTATCAATGCTCAGACCACCAGCGACGTAAAAGCTTTGAAGCCCTACCAGTGGCAGCCTAGTGCACTCTTAGACCGCAAGGCCCATGTGATTGCCTACTTCAATCTCTATCGCAAAAACAGCTCTTACCGCATCATTGCCGAAGAAAGCCAAGTTGCCACCATATTAGAACATCTCGACAAATACATTTTCTCTGACAAAGTCGAACTGCTTAACTTGAGCAGTGGCAAAATGCTAGCTCTGATTGGCTCTGATGCCCGCACGGTAATCAATGACAATCTCAGCCAAAAGAACCCAGCGCTTTTCGAGAGAGATCTGATTGACGGCGACCTCTTTGGCATCAATGTACATATATTCAGAGCACCACTTTCAAGCAGAGAAGCATTCTTAATTTATTGTTCTGACGACCAATTTGAGACTCTGCAAGAGAAGCTGCTACCCGCCTTAAATAAGTATGGAGCCAAGAAGCTAAGCGAACAGCAACTGCTAGTCGAACGCATCGAAGCAGGCCTGCCACAATTTGCCACAGACTTCAGCAGCGAAAATTTGATTATCGAACTAGGCTTAGAAGACAAGGCCATAAGCTACACAAAGGGCTGCTTCCAGGGACAAGAAGTACTTGCTCGTGTCAAAGGACATGGCTCTCCAAATAAGCAACTAACAGGCCTAATACTAGAGCTAGAGAGCAATCAAAATAGCTCTATTGATGGCAATATCTCAGTAGGCACACCACTTATGGTGGCGGGCCAAGAGGTTGCCAAAATTCTGTCTAATGCCTATTCTCAACGTTTGCAGAGACACATTGCCCTAGCCATGGTCAAACGCGACTTCCGAACACCAGGCCGCCAGCTAGAAGTATCAATTGGGGTACCAAGCGAAAGCGGTGGCTCTACCGCGATTACAGGTAAGGCCACAATTAAACTGCTGCCTTTTATTGAGCCTGAAGACCTAAAGCTGAAAGCCAAAGACCTCTACGAAGAGGCTCTCAAGCTCTATGCCACTATCGACAGCAAGAGCGCATCAAATAGCCAAGAAACGGCGGAAGCAACTGGCCCAGATAGCAACCGAACACTTAACCAAGACAACAACACCACAGAAGCCATCAAGAAGCTACGCACTGCTCTGCTTCTCGACAGCCATCTAGAAGATGCTTACGAAGCCCTCGGTGTGATTCTATCGAAAGAGAATCAACTGGACGAAGCTGTGGAACTAATGGAAGCCCTAGCTCGTATTAATCCTGATTCAATCATGGCCTATGCCAACCTCTCGGTGTTTTATCTAGAACAAGGTGGCGGCAAAGAAAAAGCAGAAGAAGCCAAAGCTCAGTCAATGAGCACAAGAGCACCAGCAGAAAGAAGACACTGCCAAAGTCGAAGCTGAAGCGTTAGAGCGCAAAGCTATGTTTGAGCAAGTTATTGAAATCGATAGCGAAGATCTTTTTGCCAACAACGGATTAGGCAATTGCTACAACATACTGAAGCAATATCAACTAGCTGAGCCATATTTGCTCAAAGCTATACAAATAAAGCCCAATCACACAGTGGCTTACCAAGAACTAGGCCGCACCTACGAAGGACTAGGTCAAATAGAAAAGGCCATAGAAGCATTCAAAAAAGGCATCGACGTAGCCGCTCAAAAAGGCGATATGACACCACTAAAAGCTATGCAGGCTAGATTAGATTATTTATTAGCTAAATCAGAAGCTCAGTCAGATGGTAAGTCAAGCCTTAAACCAAAATCAAGCGATGCCTCAGTCTAAAGCTCTAAATCTATTCGCTGCTCTGGTCTACATTTTCATGTATGTACCAATCATAATTCTTGTTGTCTTTAGCTTCGACAATTCAAGACTAGCTGTAGAATGGCATGGCTTTACTCTAGACTGGTATCAAAAGCTCTTTCAAAACGAAGCGGTGAAATCGGCTCTATTCAATAGTTTGCTGGTAGCATCAATTTCAGTAACGGCATCGGTTTTCATGGGTGTGCTAGTAGCAGTGGGTTTAAGCCAAGCTCGCTTCCAGGGCACCGCGCTCATTCGAGGATTGATTGTACTGCCAATTATTGTTCCCGAAATAGCCATGGCAGTTGGAGCACTGATTCTCTTCATTGCCATTGGACTGCCCCTTGGTCTTGCCACCGTAATTGTCGCTCATATAATCTTTTGCCTCTCCTATGTGGCTTTAACAGTAGCGGCCCGACTAGAAGGACTCAACCCTCAGCTGGCCGAAGCTGCACTAGATTTAGGGGCGACGCCAATAGAGGCATTTTGCAAAGTAACCTTACCCATTCTAGCCCCTGGTATTATATCTGGTGCACTTCTTGCTTTTGTACTTTCTTTAGATGACTTCGTTATTACTCAGTTTACAGCCGGTGTGGGCGCTACAACACTGCCACTGCGCATCTACAGCATGGTTAAATTCGGCGTCAGCCCCGAAATTAACGCCCTATCGACCCTAATGCTAACTGCAACATTCATAATCACACTGACAGCTGAGTACATCAGAACACGTTCAAATAGGACCTTAAAACATGACTGAAAACCCCTGGAAAACAATCTCTCAGTCTATAGTTTACGAAAACCAGTGGATCAAAGTACAAGAAGACCAAGTCATTCGCCCAGATGGACAAGACGGCATCTACGGAGTGGTCAACTTTAAGAACAAAGCAGTTGGTGTCTTACCCATAGACGAAGAAGGCTATACCTATCTGGTTGGACAGTATCGCTATCCCCTGGGCTTCTACTCATGGGAGATACCGGAAGGCGGTTGTCCTCAAGTTGAAGACACACTTGATGCTGCTAAACGTGAACTAAAAGAAGAGACCGGTCTAGAGGCAATTCATTATCAAGTTCTCGGCCGAGCTCATTTATCCAACTCAGTATCGGACGAAGAAGCCATTTGGTATTTGGCCACTGGGCTTACCTTAGGTGAAGCTGAGCCAGAAGGAAGCGAAAAATTAGTAGTGCGCCGCCTGGCATTTTTTGAAGCAGTTGAAATGGTGCAAAAAGGCGAAATTACCGATGCTTTAAGCGTTCTAGCAATCAATAGTTACGCACTTAAGCTTTTAAAATAGCTTCTAGATTTCAATCTTATTCGCTTGAGCTAAATCTCTCAGTTGCTTAAGTTCAGCCTGCAAATCTAGCTTGCGCAAAACTTCGGAAAAATCAGTGACAAACTCAGGCATCTGTCCACCAGAATAATTGCCATATTTTTTATAGAAGGGCATGGCCAGATCATAGTTAGCCTTAGCCTTATTGAGCAACTCAGTTGCTTCTCTGGCCAGCCCCTTGCTCGACGACTGACGAGCCATCATCATGTAGCATTTGCCTAGGTGCTGGAAATTTTCATTGAGCAGAGCACTGTCTCGACGAAAAGCAGCGTCGTCTCCGCGCTTAAGGTCAGCAGCAATACTATCTCTATAGACCTTGGTACCAAACTCAAGCAGTGGTGCCGCTTTATCATACTCACCAGAGATAAAATATGAATACGACTTACTGTCAAAATTAAGGGCATCGGCAAACTGATCATTGGGTGCTGCAATAGGATGACCAATAGAGGTGGCGGGTGGAGAGAGAGAGGAAAGCCGATAAATGAAGATGCCTGCAACCATGCACAAAACCAAACACAGAGTGAGAACAACCAACCTCTCACGTTTAGAATGCTTCTCACCTAGTGGCATGGCCAACGGCTGTGGAAACTTCACTTTCTTACCATCGCGGATAAGTTTAAGATCGTTTACTAGCTCATAAGCAGACTGGTAGCGACAATTAGGGTCTCGCGCTAAGCAGCGCAAAATCACCTTGTCTAGATCGGACGGCACTTTATACTGAGCTGGAAGATTGGAAACCGTTGTAAGACTAGTAATAGGTTTGGGGTCTTCATGAATATGTCGAAGAATAATCTTGATGGGATTCTCAGCAGCAAAGGGCTTAACACCAGTGAGAGTCTCGTACATCAAACATCCAAGCGAATAAATATCTGAGCGGCGATCTTGCATATTGCCTTCGCACTGCTCTGGCGACATATAGAGAGGGCTGCCGAAGATGTCTCCTGTCTGAGTCAAATTTTCATGGGCCATTTGCTCACTAGGTAAGACTTTGGCGATGCCAAAATCCACTAGCTTGACAAAGTCAGATCCATTTTCGGCTTTCTCTAAAATAATATTGGCCGGTTTAATATCGCGGTGAATAACTCCCTTGAGGTGAGAGTCAGCCATAGCTTCCGCTGCTTGGATAAATATATCGAGAGCCCGCTCACTATCAAAATAACCCTCCTGGGCCAGCTCTTGCTCTAAGGTCTGGCCTTCCAGATAGTCCATGACCAAGAAGGGACAACCGCTAAGACCAACGCCATAATCGTAGACTGCTGCCAAATTCGCATGGGTGAGAGCACTGGCCGCCTTAGCTTCTTGCTCAAAGCGTTTAACCGATACTTTGTCTTGAAGCAGATCGTGATTGAGAACTTTAACAGCGAATACTTTGTCGACTGCTTTGTCTCTAACTTTGTAGACGACTCCCATACCGCCGCGACCAACCAAAGCAAGAACTTCATAGCGATCGCCAAGATTCGGAAATGGCTCTGGCGAAGCCTCCGGCGGCTGGGGCTCAACCATCAGAGAGGATGCGGGCTGTGGGGCATAGGCTTGATATGAGGGCGGTAAAAGACTAGACGATGGCAATAAACTAGAAGATTCTTCGACCAAATTGGCTGCAGTCGCGACCGGCTCCACTTCTTTTAACTCAATATTCTCTTTTAGCTCTGGTTGCTTTTGCCGCTCTTCTGGCTTCACAGATATACTCCGAACGACTCTTAACTACGCCTAAATACTTCTAAGTATTTCTAAATACAGATAGAGAACGCAGAATTAACATACCCAATTTAGCTAAGATGAAAGCTAAGATGAAAGCTAAGCCTAAAGCAGCTACAGCTCTAATACTGACAATTAATTTAGCTTACTAAAACTACCTAAGTCTGTCATCTAATGCGCTACCAAAACGGAGAGATTTCCAGAGAAAATCTCTCCGTTTTGGGAAACTCAAAAAGTAATTCAGGATGAGCCTAGAGCGCCAGCTCCAAATCAAAATCTGGATAATACTCGGCAATCACCTCATCGCAAGGCAGGCAGAGCACTGGCAATTTGCCCTTGCCATGATCTTCAGTGAATTTCCAACAGCGGGCACACTTGGCACCAGATGCAGGAATTACTTTGACACTGATACCACTTTCATTGTTTTCAGCCAGTGCTTCTACAGTTGAAGTGATACCAATTACAGCTTGCGAAGTAATGAAGAAACCTGGCAAGTCTTCACCCAGAGCTGCTACTTTCTTAGCTAGAGCAGCGTCTTCAAAGGCCAACTCTACTTTGGCTTCCAATGAGCTACCAATTTTGCGAGCGGCCCGAGCTGTCTCTAAGGCTTTGTTGACAATGATGCGCACGTCAATTAGCTCATGCCAGAAATCAGATTCTAGAGTGTTCTCAAAGCTCTTGTTTGATTTTGGGAAATCGGTTAGCAATACGCTTTGGTGGCCGCCACCGAATGTCTTCACGGCATCGGTCATATGCTGCCAGATGTCCTCAGCCATGTGCGGTGTAACTGGTGCCAGCAATCGCACCAGAGCCTGCAGCATGTGAGCCAGCACAGTTTGCACTGAGCGGCGCTTGAGAGATTTCGGCCCAGCTGTGTAGAGAGTATCTTTGGCAATATCGAAATAGAACGAAGATAGCTCTACCACACAGAAGTTTTGCAGCAATTGATAGTACTTGAAGAATTCAAAGCGATCGAAGTCGCGAGTTACTTCTTCTACCAATTCATTGAGGCGGTGCAATAAGAAGCGATCTAGAGAAGAGAGATCTTCAAAAGGCACAGCATCAACCGCAGGGTCAAAATCATACAAATTGCCAAGCATATAACGGGCTGTATTGCGCAGCTTACGATAAACTTCGGCCAATTGAGCCAACATATTCTTGCCGATTGGAATATCGTCGGTGTAATTCACCGAAGCCACCCACAGCCTCAATACGTCAGCACCATACTGTTTTATTACTTCATCGGGATCAACCACGTTACCCACAGACTTAGACATCTTGCGGCCGTTTTCATCAACGACAAAGCCGTGCGTGAGAACGGTCTTGTATGGTGCCCGACCATGAATGGCAACGCTGGTCAAAAGTGACGACTGGAACCAACCGCGGTGCTGATCTGAACCTTCCAAATAAAGCTCACAGGGCGAACCACGCAATTCAGGACGAGCATCAAGTACAGCAGCATGGGTCACCCCTGAATCGAACCAGACATCCATAATGTCGGTCTCACGAACAAACTCAGAAGACGAGCAGCTGCCGCACTTCATATCACCGACAAAATCTTGTGGTGTCTTTTCCCACCAGCTATCAGAACCCTCAGCGTCAAAGACTTTGGCAATAGCTTCAATGCTCTTTTCATTCATCAAAGGCTCATTGCATTTCTTGCAATAGAAAACTGGAATTGGTACGCCCCAGGCACGCTGCCTGCTGATACACCAGTCTGAGCGGTTCTGCACCATGTTAAAGATGCGGTTGCGACCAGAGTTTGGCAACCATTCCACCTGGTCAATGCACTCAAGAGCCTTTTGACGGAATCCTTCTACCGAAGCAAACCACTGTTCGGTTGCGCGGAAAATCAGAGGGTTCTTACAACGCCAACAATGAGGATAGCTATGGCTGAAAGTTTGATGCTTGATCAAAGCACCAACTTCTTTCAAATGCTCCACAATGGCAGGATTAGCTTTGGCATAGTGCTGCCCGGCAAATTGACCAGCTTCATCTGTGAAGATACCGCGACCATCAACTGGCGAAAGGACGCCTAGGTTGTAGAGCTTGCCCACCTCAAAGTCTTCTGGACCGTGACCAGGAGCAGTGTGTACCACACCAGTACCAGCTTCATTGGTAACGTGAGCACCGTTGATTACTCGGCTAGCTCTATCAACAAAGGGATGTCTGGCTTCTATTAATTCCAGTTCGCGCCCGGTAGCTTCACCCAGCACAACAACTGCAGCAGCATCAATATCAGCAGCTTGCAAGAAAGTCTCACGCAGACTCTGTGCCACCACCAACACGCCATGATCTGGAGTAGTGATGAATTCGTAGACAAAATCTGGATGGAGAGCAATGGCTAAGTTAGCTGGAAGAGTCCATGGAGTGGTGGTCCAGGCGACAAACGATACAGGCGTCTTTTCATAAGTGCTTGCGGCACCATTTTTTGCCTCAGAAACAAACTTAGGCAACTTACTGCGCTCAGAATCTGGCACAGGAAATTTGATATAGATTGAGTTAGAAGTATGGTCGGCATACTCAACTTCTGCTTCGGCCAAAGCGGTCTCGCAAGTGGGGCACCAGTAAACTGGCTTGAGACCTTTGTAGAGATAACCATTAGTTACCATCTTGCCAAACACTCTTATTTGAGCCGCTTCAAAATGCTGATCAAGGGTGATGTAAGGATGGGCCCAATCGCCCCAGACGCCCAGTCTTCTAAAGTTATCTTCTTGACCCTTAAGGTTAGAGAGGGCAAATTCTCTACATTTTTTTCGTAGCTCAACTGGAGTTATGGCGGCTCTTCCGCCTTTTACATTTTTCAGAGCGGCGTTTTCGATGGGCAAACCATGGCTATCGTAACCCGGCACATAAGGAGCGTAGAAGCCATGAAGAGCTTTGTATTTAGTGATGATATCTTTGAGAATTTTATTGAGAGCGGTACCAATGTGAATCTTGCTCGAGCTCAAATAAGGCGGGCCATCGTGCAAGACGAACTTTTCAGAAGCACTACGCTTTTCTAAATTGAGCTCATAAACTTGTTTTTCATCCCAGAACTTCTGAATTTCGACTTCGCGAACCGTGCTGTTAGCTTTCATAGGGAAAGCAGTAACAGGAAGATTGACTGGAAATTTCTTCTTATCGTCGGCCACTGTATGTCCTCAAGAGTCTCTAAATTGGTTTTAAGTTAGGTCTAAAAATGAGCTAAAAATTGATCTAAAACAAAAACCGCCAACAGTGATGCTGGCGGTGGCAAATTCACTTACCCACGCCCTTACTTGCTTGTAATAATTTCTATTGAAATAGAGTTGCCAAGTTTCATGAGAGCATCTTTTTAAAGGGGGTAATCAAGTTCAATATAAATATGCCTATAGAGGATAGAGCTGCAACCCTACATTCGTCAACAAAACGCATCTTCTGGGCTAAACAAGTCTTTATTGACGGCTTTAGAGTAAACTCAAAATATTCTACTCAAGTTAACTAAAGGCGGTTATGACAAAAGTCTTCGATGTAGCAAAAGAGGCAGCATTGGTAGGTGGAGCTTTGCTAAAAGCTCGGCTTGGCAAAATCAAGAGCGTGGATTATAAGAGCGCTTACAACCTTGTCACTGATGTAGACAAAGCTTCAGAAGATTTGATCATCGCCACCATCAAAGCAGCCTTTCCTGAAGACAGCTTCCTGGCTGAAGAGGGCGGAATCACCCACGGAAATACTGGTAAAACTAGCAGCGCGCCAAACAGAAGGTGGATAATCGATCCGCTAGATGGAACTACCAACTACACCCATAGTTATCCCTTCTTTTGCGTCTCCATCGCCGCTGAAGAAGATGGCGTAGTCACCCATGGCGTTATTTTCAACCCGATGTCAGGTGAATTATTCCGAGCTATTAAAGGCCAAGGTGCATTTCTTAACGACGAGCCTATTCATGCCTCAAGCTGTAATTCTCTTGACAATGGCCTGTTGGCTACTGGCTTCCCTCCTGATACTGTCAACAATGTCTATAACAATATGGATAGCTTCAAACACGTGACCAACATCTGCCATGGCGTCAGGCGCGACGGCTCTGCCGCCCTTGATCTTTCCTTTGTCGCCTGTGGTCGTCTCGATGGTTTCTGGGAAAGAAAACTGTCGGCCTGGGACGTCGCCGCTGGGGCCCTCATCGTTGAAGAAGCTGGTGGCAAAGTTAGCAACCTTGAAGGCGGCCCCCTAGATATGATGAGTGGTCACATTCTCGCTAGCAATGGCAAAATTCACCAAGAAGTTGTTGACGCGCTTGCGACAGCCAATGTTCACTGAGACCTTTTCTTTGTCACTAACTTACGATAGCCACCAAACCAAGCACTAAATGTGATGCGCAGTACTTCTGCCAACATCCGTGGTGAATCAGTCAAGACGTTTACTTTAGAACCTTCTACGTTGGCCCAGTTAATGGCAATTTCGGCAATTTTATAGTCGCGTAAGCGAGCGATATAGAGAAGCTCTACATCAAAGGCATAGCCATTCAAACGCGAAACCGAAAAAATGTCATGGGCTGCTTGGCGACGAAATAGTTTGAAACCACACTGAGTATCTTTGATACCAGGAAGAATCAGTTTCTGCACAATTAGATTAAAAGTATTGCCAATATATTTGCGGTGAGGCAAGGCTTTGATCACAGCCTCAGGATCACCCATGGCCCGCGAGCCAATAACCACATCAAAGCCTTCTTCGCCTTTCGCTAAGAGCTTTTGCATCTCTTCGATAGGCGAACTACCGTCAGCGTCATTCATGAGCAAATAATCGCCACTAGCGGCCAACATGCCAGTACGCACAGCGTATCCTTTGCCTCGATTTGGCGCATAGGAAAGCAGCCTTACGCCAGGATACTGCTCAGCAAATTCTTCGACATAAGAAGCAGTATCATCATATGAGCCATCGTCGACAACAATGATTTCGAAGCTTAAACCCGACTGATAAAGATAGCGGTAGACCGACGTTAGAGTAATAGGAAGTCGCCTATCTTCATTATACGCCGGAATAATTACCGATACCTGCATGCACCATCTTCACAGGGAAACCCTGATTTATTGCCCTACTTATTTGCGTCACGCTGGGCGGCCAATCTGGCAGCATTGTCGAACACCGAATTGCTGCCTGTAAAAGTACTGGCATTATAGGGCTTAGCAGTGTAATACGACTGACCTTGATCTAGTGATTGCATATTTGCTCTAACTTGAGCTGCTTGGAAAGTGGACTTGCTTACATCGTGTGGAGTATAGCCCCATGGCCCGATGACACTTGGAGAGTTTCTGAAACCGTCATAAGCAGCGCCGTGCTCTTGCACACCGGTGCGATCGCTATAGATGCTCATTCCTTGTGTAATGCCAACATAAGTCAGTGCACCGACCGTTGGTGCTAGTTTTTCCGTTGACACAACTTTACCTAGAGTTCTGGCCATAAGACCAGTTTCACTAATGGCACTGCCCACGCCAAGCACACTGTTTAATGCCAATTGCCCAGCTACGCCTTTCAAGGTTAACTCTGAACCATGACCAGAGGCTACGTCTATAGCGGTCTGACCAGCAGTCATAGTGGTGCCAAAGGTAAGCATTTTTGGAGCGGCATGAGCAACTCTACCAATAACACCAGTAGTGGTGGCAGCGGCAACAGTACTTTCACCCGCCACAGTTGTGGCTTTAGCAATGCCTCCAGCGGCCCCCGGCAGAGCAGTAAATGCAGCAGCGTAGCCAGCAGTGCGGAAAGCATCACCAGCATCTTGCCATGCGGTCTCTCTCGTGAATATGGGCTTACCTTCTTTGTCTAGCGCCAAGCCATTAGTGTTATCGGCAATTTTTCTGGCGCCGTAGGTCATGGCACCGGCCGCGGTGCCAGCTCCTAACCCCAGAACTGTCACACCACCAACGGCTCCAGCAGTAACAAGCATCGAGGTACCGACGGCTCCAACCCCTAGAGCAGTAGCAGCGGCTGAGCCAGCGGCAATTCCGGTGGCGATTGCCCCTGGTCCAAGCCAAATGCCAGCAGCAACACCGACAACTACAGCGCCGACAATACAAAGCTTCTTGCCCCAGCTATCCCACCAACCTGGCTCTTTAGCCATGTCTTTCATCTGGTCCAAAACTTCTCTGTTCTTAGCGACAAATTCAGGATCGCCACGCTCAATTTCAGCCAGCTTAGCATTAGCAGCGTTTCTATCTTCACGAGATAAGTCATAACTAGCTTCGAGCATGCGAACCAACTGAGTGTTTTTGGTATTGTTGGCTATTTGCTCGTCGAGTTGACTTTTTTGCATATCAATCATTTTGATTTGATCTTCTATGCGCTTGGCTTCAATCTTTCCGGCTTCTTCAGTCAAGAAAGTCTTGGAGCCAAGCCCTTTCTGTTCAGCTTCTAGTTTTGCTTTCTCAGCATCAAGAGCCTGTTTAGACTGCGTTAGTTCGCGCTTCTGGGTAGCCAGCTGACCGTCCATCGAGTGACCCAATGCTTCCAAATCGGCTTTGACCTGAGCGTTGTTCATACCTTTGCCATAAAGAGACTCTTTTGTCTCAGTGCTAGAGTCGGTATTGCCGCCTTGCAAACGCTGGAACTGAGTGCGGAAATTATTGATATCGGTGTTGAGTTTATTCGGATCAAAAGTAGAAGAAGCAGCCATCTGCTTATCGAGTTTAGCCAAATCAACGAAACGATTGTCATTGTAGTGTATCTGACCATCGGCGCCCCGGTTGTACATAACATCTGGGCACTCGGCTTTTACTCTTAAGGTGAGTGCCTGAGCTTCACCAAAGCGACCTTGCTCAGCCAAGAACTGAGCATATTGCAATCTAGCGGTCTCAGCCATTACCACAGTATTAGCCATTTCTTTCAAAACTTCAGGGCTTTGTCTGTTAGCAAAAGCAGGGTCTTTAACCATTTGAGCGATCAATGGCACGTTGATGTTGTCAGCTTGAGCAACAGCAGCTTTGAGAGCTTTCTCCTGTTCAGCTTTATTGCCCTTGCTACCAAGCTCAATTGCATTCTGCAGTTCTTGGGTGATCACCTGCACTTTCTGCGAACCATTTTCGTTGCGAGGAAATACTTCGTTGACAGCATTAAGATAAAGGGGATGATTGCGCAATTCTTTGCTGCTAGCGCCAGCTTCAGCAATGAGTGACATAGCATCGGTGACATCAGCACGATCAACTTTAAGCTTACCGTTGGCCATCATCTCAACTGGTGTATCAGGATTGGTAAAACCACCACCCTTAAGTTGAGCATAGATCAGCTTAGTAAAAGCCGGTGCGTTCTCTAGAGTCTTCAAACCGTCGACTCTATCTTGAGCAGCGAGCAAGCCTTCAAGCTTAGTCTTGGTAGCACTATCACCGGGATTTTTCAAAGCTTCAGTGATGCTGGCAGAAGATAGTTTATTGGTATCAAGACCAAGCGATTTGGCAATGCTATTGCGCTCGGCAAGATTGTTATTTAGTTGACGCGAAACTTCGGCTTGATCAACAGACTTAGACATCACAACAGCCTGATTAGCGGCACTGTCAACAGTTTGCTTCAGCTCTTTGATGCGTTCGCCTACAGTAGTTTGCTGGCTCTTACCATCAGCGCCGGTAACGGTAAGCTTCTCGTCCATCGGCTTCTTACTGACGATAAGCTCAGCCAGGGCATCAGCAGATTGTTTTGCGGTATTAATGCGACCGAATATCTCTTCAGTTTGCTTCTTGACGTCGATTTCAGCCGGCTTGGCCGCTGCATCTGTTACTTTTACTTTGTCACCAGTATCCTTGGGAGCGTTCCCGGCCAAGCTCAGCTTAAGGCTGGCATCACCAGCTTCATCAGCCTTTTTAGGAGTTGAATCGGCTACCTTAGTAGTTTCTGGCTTAGTCTCGGTCATGGTCAACCCCTCTTACTTCATATACTGAGTGAAAACAATCACGGCCTCAGTAATATGGACTATACAGATTGTTCCCTTTTCTAGACAAAGTCAGACAAAATAAGTGGGGTAATTACCCTAAAAGCAAGGCGCCATCTGAGAAGGCGCCTTGCTTTTTGCTGTCGGTAGTCAAGAGCGACTTGTACTCTTAACTCTTACTTATGGGCTAGCATCTGGGCTTGTTACTTGATCAGCACTTGTTGCTGGCTTAGCAGTTGTATCTGTAGCCGCTTGAGGTGTGGCTTTTGCAGTTGTATCGACTGGGACCGTAGGTGTTGCATCACCAGGGGCTTTAGGTGTTGCATCACTAGGGGCTTTAGGCGTTGCATCAGCAGCAGGTATAGCGGTTCCTAGGCCGTAGTCATAATCTTTAAGCTCCTGATCAGCCCCAGTAACCATGGGTCTCAAAGTCCATGAATCTTGCGCAGCCCCTGCAAACGGAGCAATAAGCGGAGAACTCAAGGCTTGATAGGTAAGTGCTTTGCGATTGAGATTCTGTCCAAGAATCGCTTTCACACCCAAGTCTCTACTTTCTGCCATACCTAGCTTAGAGAAGCCACGGAAGGCAGCTCCAGCAAACAGACCTTCCAGAACACCACTGCGAAGTAGGACTTCAGTGGCAGTCGGATTGGTGCTACCGAAGTTAGCCTCAAGCATAGCTTCGCTGAAATTGTACTTCTTCTCCTTGCCATTCTCGTCGACGCCCTTTACCAGTTTGTCGTAACCACCGGTCATACTCTGATAAGCATGCAGACCGACTACATATGAACCAACAGATACAGCATCGGCTCGGCGAGTCATGCCAGCCTTAAGAGCTTGTACATCAGCCAAGTCAGCTCTAGCTGTCTTAGGAATGCTGAGACCACCATAGAAACGATCGGTGACAAATACTTCCTTCAACCACTGACCTTTTGATTTCTTGGTGATGTCACTGACTCCAGGAGCCAGTTCATCCAGCGCACGCCAGCCTTGTCCGTTGGCACCCTTGCGAGAAATATCGCCAAAAATACCGGTTCCGCTTGCTTCAATCTGACGTAAAGCGACGTCGTCTGCTTGCCCCCTAAGCCCAGGGAACATGCGAGCCATTTCGCTTTCAGGAGTTGCTCTAGCAACGTAGCTCTCAATTTCACCAATTGTTCTAGCGTCACGAGTTGGCACACTGACAGACCTACCTGAAAATGGGCCAACCTGTGGCAGGACTCTTACTGATTCGACACTGCCAAGCCGCGATACTCTCATACCATTATCGAGTGCAGCCAATTCGTCGGTGATTTTCTTAGCAGTATCAAAACGAGGATTTCCAGCGACACCAAGCTGCTCCATTGCTTGACGTGGAGTCAATTTTGGATCTAAACCAGCGGCTTTAGCGGCTTGAACAAAGTCTTGAGCAGCGTCCAAATCTTTGGCTACTGCAGCTTTGATATCACCAACAGTACTGATGCCATTTCTTTGCAGTTCGTTAATGGCTTTCAGCTCCGGAGACATTCCCCCTTGAACTAAAGTCATTGCCTCCGCGCCACGGGTGGAGAGCGAAGTTGGCAACACTGCTCTCAACTCATCATCGGTCAAATCGGCAATCTTACGTCCGGCGAAACTGCTACTTCTAATAGCATCAGCTTCTGTTTTCAGACCTTTAGCAGCCAATCGTTCGCCGTACTCGCCCAAAGTCATAACTTTGCCGGCCTCGTTATCCATGTTACGAGCTGCCATAGCGACACTCTCATAACCAGCAAGGTTGCGGTTCAAAAGCTTATTACCAGCAATACCGCCGTACTTCATGGACATTACCAGAGCTGATACCGCACCAGCATGCACAGCAGTCTCAGTAGGAGCCTCCCACTGACCAGTACCTAAGCGCATTGCCACGGAACGAGTAGCGAAGTTAACACCAAATGACGAAGCATCAGCGATGGCATGCTTAGCAACGTAACCCATTTTTGTCTTCGACAATAGGGCTGCGACACCTAACTGAGTGCCAAACGATAGACCAGTATCGAGAATATCAACACCAGTGCTCCACATCTTAGTGTTAGCCGCTGTGGTTACAGCCTTGAATTGCTCAGGAGCAAGTTGGGCACCGAAGGCCTTAACTTGATCAAGAGATGGGTCGGTAGCGTTGGCGCCGTGAATTTCTTTGTACTTAGCATCGGCTTGCTTAAGCAATTCAACAGCCTTAGTGGGCTGATAGAGAGAATCAATTTGCGGAGAGGAGCGGTGCTCCCAGGCTTTCTTCTCCTGGTTGAATACAGCACCTTGCGAAATATACATCATTGCTGAAGCAGTTCTAGTGGTGACAGCAATGTCGATGGCACCAGCTCTGTCTTTCGTGCCCTGCAAGAAGTCTAAAGCTTTAGGAATGAGACCTTGAGTATCACTTGAGCCAATGGTGCTCATGCTCTTTTCAAGGTTGGCTTTCTCGCGCTTCATCAAGTCAACAGGCATATTATCGGCAGCAGCGTAGACCAGCTTAAGCTGATCATCCATGGACTTGTTCAAGTCCATTTGGTTAGGTCCAGTGCCTAAAACCGGTTGCAGTTTCTCAGGGCTCTTGGTGTCAATAGCCAGAGCATCTTTACCACCAAGGTAGGCAGCATATTCTTGACGGACAGTAATTCCGAGGCTCAATGAATCAATCAGACCAGCATTCTCTGCGTGATACTGCAATCTGGTGGCAGCATCAAGAGGTTTGCCGTCGAGTGTTTGGCCTTTCTCAATGGCACCCACTTTATCAGCTAGCTGCTTCTTCAAATCAGCAACGCGAGCAGGATCATCAATGCGCTTCAAAAGCTCTTCGTAAAGCGCCTTTGTTTGCGGTATGTAATCTGGACCTTCTTTGGCCATCTTGTGAGCGGCATCGAGCAGCTGATCTGGTGTAGCCGCAGCCAATTGAGCTGCCATGTCGCCAGGAGCAGCAGGGTTAGCGGCAGCATCAGTTGTCTTAGCTTGATCTCCAGGAACAGCAGCGGCGTCTGTAGTGGCAGCTGGGTTGGCTGCTGGATTGACTGCACTATCTGCTGAGGCAGCAACCACAGGGAGCTTAGCACCAGTATCGGTGGCAAGCTTAGCCACAACAGGGTCAGCCACTAGAGCTTTTGTGATCTCATCTGGCAAATCAGCGAAACTAGCTTCTAAGACTGCTTTAGCTGTGGCCTTGTTATCACTGCCATCGGCAGCTTTACCACCAACTGAATTGAGTAGAGCAGCATAGTTATAGTGAGCAGTAGGCTTAGCGTAAATTGCCTCTTCATAGTTCTTGGCCAGACCAGTCATACCGAATTGCAGAGCAATAGCATTGAGGCCGTTTTCTTGAGTACCGACGGCAGCAACGGCATCATTAACAGCTTTGCCAAATTCAGGGTGGGACTGACCCAATTTAGCCAAGGCCGCAGTACGATCAGCTGCACTGACATCAACATTAGTGATTGTTTGCAAGAGACCAGCATCGGCCTGACTGAGAGCAGGTTTACCATCAGCACCCTTAGGGCTCTTCGCCACCATATTGACAAACTCAGTATCAATCTTAGCGACGGCGGCTGTGAATGCAGGAGCTTTCTCGGTGGGTACAAGCCTGGCCAGCTCAGCAGCGCTAAATTCATACTTGGCTTTTGAGAGAAGCAGGTGGTCATCGGAAGCCTTAACACTATCGGCCAAAACTTTTTGTTGTTCTGGTGTCAGCGTTTTTGCACCACTGTCTGTCAGTTGCTTCGATAGTTCACTACCAGCTCTAATGGCGGCAATGTTGGCAGCTTCATTGGGAATAAGGCGCTGAATTGTAGCTATTCTAGATTCTTGTGTCTCTGCCCCAGCCGGTGTATTGGCCTCAGCACGTTGGGTAGCAGGAGAGTCAGCGGGCTTCGCGGCCGCAGCTTTTTCTTGTTGATCTCTTAGATATTGATGAATCTGCACAAATTCTTGTGGAAGTTTTTGGCCGCTTTCCATAATGCGCGTATATTGACGCATGAAATTGGGGTCAGTAAGAATCGTGGCATTGGCATTTAGCTTGTCTCCCAATACAGCTTTCTGCTCAGGAGTGAGCTTAGCGAGATTCTTCGCATCTTCAGGAGAAAGGCCAGCAGCCTGTAAGAACTGAGTAGTTCCTTCTTCAACTCGGCCTTGACGATAGAGCCAGAGGGCTTTGTTACCTTGAGCACAATCATTAACACGCATGAGGGTGTAATTAGCAGCTTGACGCTCTGCTAATGCCCGCAGCTTCTCAGGATCTGTCTCAGTGGCCTTAGCCTTTATCACAGCATCGTAGTCGGCTTTAGCCGCAGCAATCTGCTCTGGTGTAACTTGTTTAGCAATGGCAATGGCCTTATCATAAGCTGCTTCAGCTTCAGTAAGCTTCTGCGCCCGATTGGCCGTTGGCACGTCATTATCGAGAATACGGGCTACTTCTTTAGACAAAGCAAGACCTTTAACCAGCTCAGGATTGAGTGGCTTAGTCAGGTCTAGGGCATCAGCAGGGCAGTGGCAGCGGGCTTGTCGGCAGCGGCAGCGGGCTTGTCGGCAGTGGCAGCGGGCTTGTCGGCAGTGGCAGCGGGCTTGTCGGCAGCGGCAGCAGGCTTGTCGGCAGCGGCAGTCGTAGCTGGAACAACAGCAGCATCGCCAGGAGGCTTAGCTGAGCCTGTATTGTCGCCAGTAGCAACCTTGGGTGCTGTGCCAGTGCTATCGCCAGCTGGTTTTGGCGTTAATTTAGGTTGTTCAAAGATAGTCCCGAAGTCGACCTTCTTAGGGTCGGCAGCCTCAGCCTCTGGTTTTTTGTTCAGGATTGAATCAGCAACATCAGCCATTAGAAAGAACCCCTAGTGAGTAGCGACAATTTATACAGCGCGCCATATTAATTTATTCCAGTTTTAACGTCCTTTGAAACTGGGGAAACTACGTAGACAGGAAGCCAAGTGGTTATATTTTCACCTTGACAACCGTCGCTTCAAGTACATCTATACGCCTTACAAGAATCTTGGACAAACAACAATTTAAAAGCAGAAACCTACTCGCCTAGCTCAACTATGGTCACACCATCACCACCTTCAAAAGTCTCACCAGAGCGCTGGCGGTTGGCATAGCGGCAACTGCTAAGAAATTCGCGCACAACAGACTTTATGGCACCGGTGCCGTGACCATGAATAATCATCAGCGGACTGACACGATTGAGAGCACAGCTATCAACGAACTGCTCCACAAGACCGTAAGCATCATCCGCCCGTTTACCACGCAAGTCTATGGTATTGCTCTGTGTGCGAACAAACACAGCCGGATCATTATATTGAATAGAATTGGCAGAATTTTTCTTGGAATTAGACTTTGCTGACATATTTATAGGCTGATGGCCCGCCTTGACTTTGGCAGTTCCCCTAATTTCCAGATCGCCTGGCGCTACTTTCACCTTAAGAGGGCCGACTTGTACCATAACCCGATCAATTTTTGATTGCTGTTTGTCTGAATAAGTTACTTCTTGCACAATGCCAGAACTATTCAACGACTTCAGCCGCACGGTCATGCCGACAGTGAGAACATTTGGATCTGGCCCTTTTGGAATTATTTTCTGGCGCTCTTGCAAGAAACTCACTGTTGCCTTCAGAGCCTCTAACTCAGCAGCAGTTTTCTGAGCCGCTTTAATACTGGGTTCGCGCTGCAGACCAGCAATCATTTCTTTCATGATCTCGCGAGCGCATTTAAGCTCTTCCTCTAATTCAGAAGCCATACGTCCGCGCACTTTCTCTTGCTCGATCAAGAGTTTTTCTTCTTTTTGCTCAAGCTTGACTTGCTTAGCTTCTAGATTTTCCTGCAACTGACTCAACTGCTCTTGCCGCTCATCCACCTGGGCAAGGCGACTATTGAGGTTCTCAATAATTTGCTCAAGTTCATGCTCCGAAGCCACAGTCAGCTGCCGCGCCCGAGCCACCACTGCCTCATCTAAGCCTAGCCTCTGGGCAATAGTATTAGCCTTTGAACTACCTGGCACACCCAAACGAAGTTTATAAGTTGGAGATAGAGTAGCCTCATCAAATTCAAAGCTGCCATTAACAAAGCCGCTATTTGTATATGCCAACATTTTCAGCTCACCAAGGTGAGTGGTGGCAATAGTGACCACATCACGCTCAAGTAGATGCTCAAGAATAGCCCGAGCTAGCGCTGCACCTTCTTTAGGATCAGTGCCTGCACCAATTTCATCAAGCAGAACCAGCATGCCGCGCTTGGCCGTATTGACTATTTCGACAACGTTTTTCATATGAGCAGAAAAAGTAGATAGGCTTTGCTCAAGTGATTGCTCGTCGCCGATATCGGCACACACAAGCGGAAACAATGCTGTCTTCGAGCCGTTTTTGGCCGGCACCAAGAGGCCACAGCGAAGCATCAAAGAGTAAATACCAATCAACTTTAGCAAGACCGTTTTGCCACCCGTATTAGGGCCAGTAATAACAAGAGTACGTTCGCCCTCTTGCATCAATACCGTATTCTCAATAACTTTCTTCTCTTGATTCTGCCGATTCTGTAAAAGCAAAAGTGGGTGGCGGGCGCCACGCAGCTCAATCATGGGTTGGTTGCTTAGGGCCGGCTTGATACCACTGTAGAGCAAAGATAGACGGCCACGCGCCATAATGCAATCAAGGTCTATTAGGGCACTATAGCAATCAGCTATTTGATCGGCAAAGGGCCTGAGCTGATCGCACAGCTCAACGACTATTCTCTCAATCTCGCTTTCGATTGCTGAATCTTTAATTCTAGTCTGATTAGAAAGCTCAACCACGCTAATTGGTTCAACATACACGGTCAGCCCAGACTGAGAAGCATCATGGACAATACCATCAAGCAAGTAACGCATATTGGCCATTACCGGCAAAACAAAGCGCCCTCCGCGCACAGTATAAATTGGCTCTTGCAAAGCCTTTGTGCCAGACTGCGATTGAATGATACGCGATAGCTCATCTTTTATATGCTGATCAAGTTTATGTCTCTCTCGACGCAATGAGCGCAAAAGACTAGAAGCCGTGTCTTTAACAGCACCAAAATCATCTATAGCAAAATCAATAGCATCAATTTGTTTAGGCAGGGCGACTAAAGATGACACGAAGCGATATAAGTGTGGGAATTGGGCAGGAATAAGAAGGGAGAGAGAGCCACGCACAGACCGCGCCACTACTAGCAGTGCCTTGATACGAGCCAACTCGCTAGCCGTAATCACCGCACCAGCTCGAAGCAGGGCTATAGATTCGCGAACATCGCTCAATTTCGCCAAACTAAAAGCCGTGCGACTTGAAATTAGAGCACACGCTTCTTCGGTTTGGTCCAATAGAATTTGAGCACGGCTTATTTCGCGGTCGAGATCAAAGTCCAAACCCAAAGAAGGCACGAGTTGCAACGAACGCCTCGCACCCTCAGCTGTTTCATTCTGTTCTGCAAGATAAGTGGTGAGCCTTTCCCATTCAAGGGAACGAAGACTTCTATGCTCTATACTCACTATCTTTCAAAAGAAGAACTGCTAACTAATTTTAGTTGAGTTCTGACGGAATTCCGCCAGCAGCAGCACCAGCAACAACGGCTGTGGTGACAGGCTCAACGACTTCTTTAGGCATGGCCGCAATTTGAGCCATTTG
>LNEX01000390.1 GCA_001464165.1 bacterium Ga0077546 | reverse complement strand
GCAGTTCGTAGCTGCGATTGTTGCGTTTGTGTACAACGCCAATGCGCTCTAGTTGCTTAATAGCTTCTAGGTGAGATTCTGGCACGGAAGCAACATCAACGCAGCCTTTCTCGTTAAGCCAAGAAATAGTTGGAGACAGGGTTCCCAGCAACTTGCGCATCGGCTGTTCGAAAACAGGCATCATCTAATACTCCTACAAACGTGCTTTTTAATCTTATCAGCTTGACAAGGGTATTCTGAGGGGGTTATTGCAGGCTATGAAGCAATACCCATATATAATTAAATACATGAATACCCTTTACAAGTATGCAGGATTTTGCCCTGCCGTGCACGAAAGTGCCTTTATTGCTCCGACGGCCTGCCTAATTGGCAACGTCACCGTGGAGGAAGATGCCAGTATTTGGTTTCACACTGTAGTCCGAGGTGACATTAACGCCATTCGCATCGGGCGCAGCACTAACATTCAAGATGGCTGCCTGATGCATGTCACCCATCACCTCGGCCTCACAGTCGGGGATAGAGTAACTGTTGGTCATGGCGCCATTCTGCACGGTTGTGTCATCGAGTCAGACTGTCTAGTAGCCATGGGAGCCATAATATTAGACGGTGCCAGGATAGGCGCTCATTCAATCATTGCCGCCGGCTCAATTGTGGCCCCTAACAGTCAAATACCTCCAGGCAGCCTAGTTATGGGCGTACCAGGCAAGGTCGTGCGCCAAGCTAACGCCAAAGACCGTGAAATGATTGAGCGCGGAGCAGCCAATTATGTTGGCTACAAACAGACATATAAAGAATCGTTGGCTGAGCTTTAAGGTCAGAGCTTTTTCAATATAGAGCTTAAACCGAAGAAGAAATTCTAATAGTTGCCAATCGAACTTAACTCAACCAAGTCAGATTCGTGATATTTGGCCTTGGCGGAAACTTTAGCAATACGCTCAGCTCCACTTGGCAGATGACCCATTAGCCAAGACTTAACTGTAAACAAAGTAGTAGGGTCAATGTGGGCGGTCTCAATCAAGACGTGCCCTTTGCCTGGCATCCACCTGACCGTTTGGTCAGTTGATTTTAGTTTCTTCAGCAACGTAACAACAGCGTTTTGTTGAAGCATGCGATCGTGATCGCCTTGAATCACTAAAACGGGGATATCAGGAGAAATATTTTTGACATGATTGATGTTAGAGCGAATCACCGAAGCCGTCGTTAACAATTCTTTGAGGCTCAAAGTCTTTCGCACCATCGGGTCTTCTATTGTCTCTTGAGCAATTTGAGGATCTTCAGAAGCAAACTTTCTAATGTATGGAACCATATCAAATTGTCTGGCTGGGTTGGCAAACAAGGCTGCTACGTCTTTCACCATCTCTGGTTCACAGTAGTTACGACGCTTGAGAGCCGGGCTCGATAGAACCAAACCGCTAATTTCGCCAGGCATGGCCTCAGCGGCACGCAATGAAAGTCCAGCTCCCATGCTCTCACCAATGAGAAACACCGGCAGGTCAGGATGCTCGTTGCGAGCGGCACGAACCAAAGACTTCAAATCTTCTAAACTCTCTTTGTAGCTAAGAGCACCCTTGGCTGTTGGCTCAAAGCGCCAACGGCCGTAGCCTCTCAAATCTTGGGCATAAACTTCAAAATCAAGCCCCACTAACTCACTAGCAAGACGATCGTAAACTCCACCATGCATTACCATGCCGTGAACAGCAATAGCCACAGCCTGAGGCTTCACATCTTTCTTCCGCCAAACTGAAATTGGAATATTGGGCAAGTTGGTCATGCCGTGCTCAAGCGGAGCATCGTCACGCTCAACCTGACACTGAGCCAAAGCAGGCAAGCTCTGAATTGAAATTAAGGTACTAAAAAGCGCAACTGCTGCTGCGCCAAACGTCTTTCTAAGGTTTCTAATGCCTGAAAATTGAAGTTTCGTCATAGTCATCATCAGCCTCAAGAATGAATCTGTCTACTGAATCTGTCTAAACTGACAGCTCCGACCCTAACCAATATGTACCAATGGGCAAACAGAATAAAACCATAACTAGTTAAAACATTCAGTCGTCATCGAGAACAAGGCCATTGCAAAGATGAGAAGATAGCCCTTATTCGCTTTGATGGAACTAACCGCAGGCGAATATACCCTACATATATCCCCGTCTTGCAGCTAAGCAAGCCTTACTTACTCAGGAACAATGCCAAAAAGAACTGATATCAAAAAGATCCTGGTGCTCGGAGCCGGACCAATAACTATCGGCCAAGCTTGCGAGTTTGACTACTCTGGGTCTCAAGCTTGCAAAGCTCTCAGAGACGAAGGCTACGAAGTAGTTTTAATCAATTCAAATCCGGCAACTATCATGACCGACCCAGAAGTAGCCGACCGCACTTATATAGAGCCAGTGACAGCAGAAGTCGCCCGTGAGGTTATCGCTATAGAGCGCCCCCAGGCCCTGCTGCCTACCATGGGCGGACAGACCAGCCTCAACGTAGCTGTAGAGCTAGCTGAAAGCGGCGTGCTTGCTGAATATGACGTGGAGCTAATTGGGGCCAAATTGCCAGCGATTAAATTGGCTGAAGACCGCGATCTTTTCAAGCAAAAGATGATCGAAATCGGCCTTTATGTTCCCAATTCAGGAATTGCAAGAAACATTTCAGAAGCCCGAGAAATTGGCACAAAAATCGGTTTCCCTATCATCATTAGGCCGGCTTTTACCTTAGGTGGAGCTGGCGGTGGAATTGCCTATAACCAAGAAGAACTTGATGACATTGCTAGCGCTGGCATCTCAGCTTCGCCTGTCAGTGAGATTCTTTTAGAAGAAAGCGTTATTGGCTATAAAGAAGTTGAATTAGAGGTGATGCGCGACTGCGAAGACAACGTCGTCATCATCTGTGCTATCGAAAACTTCGACCCCATGGGAGTGCATACTGGCGATTCAATAACAGTCGCCCCCATGCAAACAGTCTCAGACAATGAGTATCAAGCGCTGCGCAATGCCGCCATTCTGATTATTAGAGCAATTGGCGTAGAAACTGGTGGTTCCAATATTCAATTTGGCATTCATCCCCATGACGGCCGCATTGTAGTTATAGAAATGAACCCTAGGGTCTCCCGCTCATCGGCGCTCGCCAGCAAAGCAACCGGTTATCCAATTGCCAAAATCGCAGCGAAATTAGCAATTGGCCTGACCCTTGGCGAGATCTCAAACGACATTACTCGCGACACACCAGCCTGTTTCGAGCCCACACTCGATTATGTAGTGACAAAAATTCCCCGTTTCAATTTTGAAAAATTTAAGGGAGCTGATACCACTCTCACAACTCAAATGAAATCTGTCGGCGAAGTGATGGCTATCGGCCGCACCTTCCAAGAGTCTGTGCAAAAAGCACTGCGAGGCATGGAAGTCGGTTTGCCTGGTTTCCTTGATGTACCCTCGCGTTCAAAAGCTGACTTCTGGGAATGGCGCAGAAGACTTTCAGTGCCATCACACCACCGCCTAACTGACATTTATGGTGCTCTTAAAGCTGGCATATCGGCCGAAGAGATAGTTGAATTGTCATCTATTGATCCATGGTTTATCGACAATCTTGAAGACATTTACAGTTTGTCAGAAGAACTCAAAGAGAAAGTTGACACCATCGACAAACTCAATCCTGCTCTTTTATTAGAGCTGAAACGGCGTGGATTTGGCGATCTGCAACTGGCACGCTTAATTGGTGTCAAAGAAAAAGATATCTACGAGCTGCGGCAGAAATACAATCTGCGCCCATCTTACAAGATGATTGATACATGTTCTGCTGAGTTCAAAGCCTTCACTCCATACATGTATTCGACTTACGAAAGCGAATCTGAAGCACCACCAGCAGTGAAACCTCGCATCATGATCTTGGGCGGTGGTCCAAACAGAATCGGCCAGGGCATTGAATTTGACTACTGCTGTGTACATGCCAGCCTGACCCTGCGAGATCTGGGCTACGAAGCTGTTATGGTCAACTCGAATCCAGAAACAGTTTCGACAGATTACGACGTCTCAGACAGACTCTATTTCGAGCCACTGACTTTAGAAGATGTCTGCAACATTGCCGATGTGGAAAAGCCAGAAGGAATTATCGTTCAACTGGGCGGCCAAACTCCGCTCAAACTAGCAAAAGGGCTAGAAGAGCGCGGCTTTAAAATTCTTGGTACATCACCAGAATCAATTGATATTGCCGAAGACCGTGCCCGCTTTGGCGATCTTATTCGCGCATTGAACTTGAAGCAACCCAAAGGCGCCATTGCCTACAACGCCGAAGAAGCCATAGAGCAAGCCAATGCTCTGGGCTATCCAGTGATGGTGCGTCCTAGTTATGTCTTAGGCGGCCGAGCCATGGCAATTATTTACGGCCAAGACGAGCTTGAGCGCTGGTTATCTAGTGCTTTAGCAGTATCGGGCGAGATGGCCGTACTGATTGACGAATTTTTGGAAAATGCTGTTGAAATTGACGTTGATGCTGTTTCAGACGGCAGAGCGACAATAATAGCTGGCATCATGGAGCACATCGAACAAGCCGGAATTCACTCCGGGGACAGCACCTGTGTGCTACCAGCCCAAACTATTCCTTTCAAAATAGTTGAAGAAATTCGCCGCGCAGTGGATGAATTGGCTAAAGAGCTAAAGGTCATTGGCCTTATGAATATTCAATTTGCAGTCAAAGACGACGAATTGTATATACTCGAGGTCAATCCCCGGGCTAGCCGCACGATTCCATTCGTTTCTAAGGCAACTGGAGTGCCTTGGGCCAGAATCGCCGCTTCAGTTATGGTCGGTCGCACCCTCTCAGAATTGGGCATCTCTCCGCGCCTGCTACCACCCCACGTTTCGGTCAAATCAGTGGTCATTCCCTTCAAGCGTTTCCATGGCGCCGAGATATCACTGGGGCCAGAAATGCGCTCTACTGGTGAAGTTATGGGAATTGCCTCTCAATTTGGCTTAGCCTTCGCCAAGGCACAAATTGCCGCAGGCCAGCAAATACCCATCAAAGGTCGCATTTTTATAAGTGTTTCTGATCACCACAAACAAGAATCAGTGGCCGTCGCCCAGAATCTTTACCAGCTTGGATTTGAGCTGATTGCCACGAGGGGCACTGCCCAAGTTTTGAAAGCCGCTGGTATTCCTTCAATGGTCACCAATAAAGTTTCAGAAGGCCGCCCCAACTTGATTGACCGTATTAAAAACGGCGAAATTCAATTGGTTCTAAACATTCCCTCTGGCCGCACAGCTCGCGGCGACGACCAGCTAATTAGACGAGCCGCCATTAGCTACAACGTGCCTGTGGTCACAACCATGTCAGGGGCCTGGGCGACAATTAGCGCCATCGGGGCCTTACAGTCAGGTTCACTCGGCGTAAAGAGCCTACAAGAGTACCACCAGAGCATTGCCCACTGGGAATCAACCACTAGCTCTAGCAGTCGTTCGGTTAGATTTCAATAAGAAAAGATCTAGGGCCACCTCTTCTATGAATAATAGCCAACAAGTAAGCCCTATAAAAAGATAAGTGCACAAACTGGAGTAAGCAATGAGCAATGAAACTGGCGGAGCTAAACATGGAAGCCCTGCAAATAATTTTGCTAAATATATCGACCACACGTTGTTGACTCCTCAAGCAACCAAAGCTGACGTTTCCAAGCTCTGTCAAGAAGCAATGGAGAATAATTTTTTCGCAGTTTGTGTTAACCCATCGTTTGTCAGACAAGCAGTTAAAGAGCTGGCTTCTTCGAAAGTAGCAGTAGCGACTGTGATTGGATTTCCGCTAGGAGCCAATCTCACCGATATAAAAATTGCTGAGACCCAAAGAGCAATTTCTGAAGGCGCTGAAGAAATAGACATGGTAATCAATGTAGGCGCGCTAAAGAGCGGCGACGTCGACTTTGTCACAGAAGAAATCAAAGCTGTTGTTAAAGCGGCAAAAGAAAATCCAGTCAAAGTGATCATTGAGTGCGACTTACTCTCAGACGATGAGAAAGTAATTGCCACAGAGTGCTGTGTCAAAGCCGGTGCGGCTATGGTGAAAACATCTACCGGTTTCGTCAAGGACGGAAAAGGTGCCACCGTTGCCGATATCGAGCTTATTAAGAGAGCCCTAGCCGGTGCCAAACTTGGTATCAAAGCTAGTGCTGGTATTCGAGATCTTGCCAAAGCAAAATCATTGATTGATGCTGGCGCCACCAGACTAGGCACATCAGCCGGTGTAGACATTCTCAAGGGTGCTGAGCCAGCGAAAGCTGCGTATTAAATAACATTCTCATGGGGGAAAACAAATTGGTTCCTGTTAAATCCGCACTTTCGGCAGTCAGCAAAATACTGTTAGCATGCAGTGTCGCTCTCAGCGTAAACACTACTTTCGCCACAACTTCATGGGCTGAAGATCAAGACTCTGAAACAATGAAAAAGGCAGAAGGTCTTTACGGTCATGGCAAATTTAAGGAAGCGGCTGAAGCTTTCAGAGAAGCCATTCGACAAGAGCCAAACAATGCTAAGGCCCACCAACGGCTGGGCGCCATTCTAGCAGCGATGGAAGACTATGAGACAGCCATACTAGAGTCAAAGCAAGCAGCCAAACTTGACCCGAAATACTTCCTACCACATGTGGTGCTAGGCCAAATTTATGCCAACCAAGGCAAAGTAGAACTAGCACTGCCTGAGTTTGAAGAAGCCTGCAAGCTCAAGCCCACAAGCTTTCGCGCCCACTGTGACTTAGGGTTTGCCTATACCCATGTAGGCAAAGTAGATGAAGCTCTTGCTGCTTACAAGAAAGCAGCCGAGATTAATCCCAAAGATCCAACTCCCCATCTAAATATGGGCGTACTCTATGCTCAACAAGAAAAATATCCGCAAGCAATCAAAGAAGAACAAGAAGCAATAACCTTAAACAGCAAATTGCCAGAAGCCTATATCAACCTCGGCAATATTTTTGCTGAATCAGGCGACACTCAGCAAGCAACGCAGGCTTTCAAAGACGCACTCAAACTAGTACCCAATCATCCCAATGCCTTGAGCGGATTAGGTTGGATGCTACAGAAAAATGGCGACTACAAAGGTGCCGTGGCCGAGCAAAAAAAGGCTCTCAAAATGCAGCCTAATTTCACTCCAGCAAGAAGAAGATTAGCTACCGCTCTGGCGGCATTGGGAGACAATCAGCAGGCTGAGGTCGAATTCAAGAATGCCCTTAAGGCTTCGCCGCGTGATGTTACTGCCCACGTAGAGTATGCTCAATTTTTAGAAAAGCAAGGCCAAAGTGCTCCAGCACTAACAGAATACAAAAAGGCAGTTGAAATCAAACCAGATTCAAAAATTGCTCAAGAAGGCGTGAACAAGCTAACTAAGATCAAATAACAAGGTCTGCCGTACTCGGTTACCTATTGCGTTTAACGAAAGCGGAGAGATTTTTCCTAAGAAAATCTCTCCGCTTTTCATTTTGACGCAAGACCTAATCACAGCTAGAACAAACTAATTGCCTAAACGGCTCTAAGACTCTGGGCTTGACTGGCCCCAGTCATAACTTCAGTATTGAATGGTAACTAAGCAACTACCCTATTCGCATTCACAAGTTCTTCTTTTCTTTGAGATAGAGCGATCATTTCCTCAATCGTCTCTCTCAAACCGTTGTAGTCACAGCCCTCATCAAAAAACGGACATTGACTACAAGCAGACGCTTGTGCCCTAAAACTACAAAACGAATCCATGCTCAAGTATTTGTCAGCCCCACATAATAGTGCCGCTCTCGCTAGGGTCGGGTCGAATATCGAGGCCCTAACAGACCGTTCCCCCGACAAGCAGAGCATAGGAATAGAATGAAGAGTGACATCACCTCGAACCAATGAGATCAGCTCAAATACATCTACTTCTTCATAGACATTGCCGACCACCAGATCAATATTCAAATCTAATTGGCGCAGAACTGCCATAGCAGTTTCGATATCATGCACGAAGTAGAGTTCATGTTTTTCTTGCAAACAGCGGCGCAATGGAGAGAATTCTTCGTCTATTCCGCGAACTACAAGGATGCGTGACATAATTGCCTCCTTTTAAATAGAGAGCTGGTGTAACGGCTTGCCGTTGACACCATTAGACACCCTGCAGAAAGATATAAAATCAGTCAAAGGATATACTCAGCCTGACTTTCCTTGCAGCGAGCCAGTAGGCACTTTCAGAGTGGTTAATTAAGCTTTGAAGCAGCATGCTAGAACAGCCGCCTATCTGTACCAAACTCTACACATAGAAAATGCCGTTCTGGCCAGTGATCATCCTAAAGGAGGATGAAAACAGCAAGAAATGGTCAGGAATCGCCCTAAATTGGCAAACTTAAGCAAATCTAGCTATTTCTGCCTACCTACTGGTCTCATCTCAAAGAGATTCTGAAAGTCACCGCTTTCGTGGCGCGCGGCTGCTCCAACAAAGACCACTCCAACCGACTTAGCTTTTCTATATCCAACAGGAGCAAGGAAAAGCTCGGGATCATCAGCGACAGACTCTATTTTACTAGTATCAAGCAGGGTTTCTAAGCGCCCCTCCTCGCTGATGCCAGTTGTATAGTCTCTACCACTTTGCGCTTTAACATAGGAGACGGGCAAGCCTCCATTAGTAGGAATTTTATATGCAGCAAAAATTATACTCTCCACCGGTGGTGCAACTTTGCCTAAAGGAAGATACTTAAAAGTAGAGTTTCTGCCAGTCCAACGAAACACCTCATGGCCACAGAACTTGAAAGACGACTTGTTATACTCACCCACCTTGAGCAATCGCGGCCGATCTACCATGACGAAGCCCGACATCAAGCCAGTATTTTGAAATTCATTGAGACTTTGCGAAAAATAGGTCTTATCGTCATTGCGAAACAAGGTCACTCGCCAATCTGGTGCCTTAGCAACTAGTACAAATTTTAGTTTGTCGAGGTTTTCAATACGAATACCATGAGCACTAACAGTTAGCTGGCAACGCCCCATAAATGTATGAGTCTGATTAAGCCTAAGGGCACCATCTCTAGCATAGGCGGGTAGCTGAATGCTCAGAAGAACAAGAGAGAAGAAGAAAGAGAAGCAAAAAGCCATTCTATCTCCGCCCGCCCGGTAGCTTCATATCAAAGAGATTCTGAAACTCAACACTGTCATCCCTCACTGACGCTCCGGCAAAGACTACTCCAAGCGATTTTGCCAACTTATAGCCGCTTGGCGTTGTGTAAAATTTGGGGCTGTCTGCAATAGTTTCAATTTTAGTAGTATCAAGAATAGTTTCTACGTCGCCGTCCTGACTGGCACCGCTGGTGTAATCGTTGCCACGCTGGGCCTTGATACACTCTAATGGTAGGCAGCCATTGGTAGGAATTTTGTATGCAGCCAAGACTATCTTCTCAGCTTCAGGAGCAAGACTAGCAAATGGAAGACATATCAAAGTCTGACCTTTGCCAGTCCAGTGGATAGCATCACGACCAAGAAACTTGATATTCGCCTTCTTATATCGAGCAGGGGAGAGATAGCGAGACTTCAAAAACATAACAAAACCAGAAAAAAGTCCACTTCCTTGAAATTCTTTCAAACTTTCTGAAAAATAGGTTTTGTCATCATCTCGAAAAATCGTTACTCTCCAATCTGGTGCCTTAGCCACCAATTTGAATTTGAGTTTGTCCTTGTTCTCGAGTCTAATGCCCTTAGCACTGACAATAAGCTGACCTCGCCCCATAAAGCCATGAACTTGATCAAGCTTAAGTGCATTCTCTTTAGCTAAGGCGGGAGCACCAGGCGTCAAGGAGATAGAAGCGCACAAGAAGGCTGACAGAAATATTGCTGGCATTGGCATTGTTGGCAACCTTAACTCTCACTTCTATCTGCTCACTTCTTAGTGCTTATCTTCGCCCTCACCCAACTGCACAGAAATGGCATGCAAAATATTAGTGTGATAAAGAGTATCAATGTAGACTTTGCGAATAGCCCCTTGCAGACCAGGGTCAACAGGACCCACTTTTTTACACAACAAAGTCGCCTCTTTAAGTGCCTCCTCTGCACCCTTATAGTCACCTTGAGCATAAAGAGTCAGAGCATACCCATAGAGCGCTCTGGGCGCCCAGGGAGTATCAGGGTTACCATGAGCCTTCCACCAATCAATTCCTAGCTTATAGGTAGCCTGGGCCTCCTTCAACAGGCCATCTCGACGGTAGACATCAGCCAGCTTACCGCAAGCATCCCAGTACATTTGCGAACGCTGTTCTTTTTCGATTTCAGCCAAATTAAAGAAACGCTTGAAGACTTCAGTAGCTTTACCGAGGTTGTTTTGACGTGAATATATGTCTCCAAGAATTCGCAGACACTGAATATTCGAAACGTTTAGAGCAGGCTTTCCAGAGGCCAACTCTAGTTCTTTTTCAGCAGCAGGAACGGCCTCTTCAAAAGCTCCATAGCAAAAGGCTGCATAGGCAACCAATCGATAACATTCGCTCAGTTGGCAGGGTCCTTCTTGACCATCCTTCTCTAAACGCTCGGTTGTCTGAGTAAGCTTTCGTCCATAAGTGAGGGCATCAGACCAGTGCTGTGACTCATGATAGAGAGTTACAAGGGCAAGGAGAGCATCGGCATATTCGCGGCAATTTGTGCCAATATCTCTTTCAATACTCTGCAAATTTACCTTGGCTGCCTCTTCTTTATTGCCAAAATCCTCTACTGGTGTAGGCTTACCTGTGACCTTGACGTTCCACAACAAATTATTATCAAAGGTCGGATACTTCTTACTTTCTGGCTTGAGAATAATCCAAGACCAAAAACCAACAACACCAACAAGCAAGATGATTCCGGCAATCCAAATGGCTGACTCGATAGAGAAGCCCCTTTTCTTACTGCCAGAAGCACCCCCCTGACTGCGTTTTCTGCGCGGAGCTACCTCTTTGTAGAGATTGGCTGAGTTGGCCCACTCAGTATCAGTTGCAGTCAATAACAACTCTAGGTCTTGGCGCAACTGTTCTGGGCTTTGATAGCGATTATCGGGATCCTTCGCCAGACACTTAGCCACGACTTCTTCAAAGCGGGTAGCAACCGGCTCCATTCCAGGATCTAGGCCCAGTGGTCGGGGAGTATCATTCATATGCTTGTAGGCAGTTTCTAAAACGTTCTTGCCGACAAATGGTGGCTTACCAGTAAGCGACTCATACATGACACAGCCAAGCGAATAAATATCAGAGCGGTTATCAACTTTCTTGCCACCACACTGCTCTGGGCTCAAATACAAAGGACTGCCAAAAGTCTCCTTAGAACGGGTCATATATTGATCTGACTTGTGCTCAGCACTCTCATCTTGAATGATCTTGGCAATGCCAAAATCCATCACCATAATGTCATCGTCAAACTTCTGATTATCAAGGATGAGAATGTTACTGGGCTTTATGTCACGGTGCAAAACATCAAGCCGGAGAGCCGACTCTAGAGCCTCTGCCACCTGGCTAAAAATGCTCACTGCTCGATCTGGTCCTATGTGACCGGTTTTGGAGAGGAGATCTTCAAGACTCTCAAAGACCATAGGGCGAATCACTAAAATGACTCGACCCTCAACTATGACAACATCGCGATAAGTACAAATATGAGGATCGTCGAGAGCCATTAATGTTCGCAACTTCTGCTCAAACTTTTTGAGATTCTTGATACTGGCCAAGAGCTGCTTGTGAATAATCTTGATGACAACAGTGCCATCTGACTCATTATCGTGAGCACGATAGACAACGCTCAAACTGCCCTCACCAAGCTGCTCTTCAATCTCAAAGCGATCAATAGTCTTACCAACTAGGCTCTCGCCACCACCAAATAGTGAGCTGTCCTTTGCCTTTGGATTTTTTGCACCTGGGCTCATGCCAAACTAATCCCCACGTCAGATTACCATCTAGATTATTATCAGACCCTGCTATTCAGTAGTCATAATCGTTTTGCCCGATTTCAACTTAAAGCGCACATGATACGGCCAAAATTCACTAGACAATTTCAAACTAAAATCCTAGAAACTCCGGGAAACCAATACCTATGTGCAGTTCATGGAATATCCCATGGCCTTGAGAATTTTCTGCAAATCGAGCAAATTAGTATAGGTAGGCATCAGCCATAGGGTTTCACCCTCCGCCAGACCATCGATACCCTGACGCAAAGCATGAGCCAATTTTGGCACAGTAGCAATTTGATTTGAGCTGATACCGGCATATTTCAGCCTAACAGCCATATCTTGAGCTCTTTGACCGCTGACAATCATGGTGCCATTTTTGAGAACAGCGAGCTGCTCAAAGTCAGCGTCCCAAAGCCAAGAAATATCTCGACCATCAGCTAAGTTATCATTGATAGCAATCAGAACTTTAGCCTTACTGTCCTTGACACATGACGCCAGGGCCTGGGTTGCTCCGGCAGGATTTTTAATTAATTGTACGATTATTGACTTGCCTTCAATGGTCATTCTTTCAGACCGACCAAAAAGAGTTGAGTACTCTTTCAAACCATAACGAATAGCTTCGCGACTAGCACCAAGATGATAGGCAGCAGCAGCAGCAGCCAAAGCGTTGTAAACATTGAACAAACCAGGTAGAGGCAAAACGCACTCTTCACTCTTTCCTTGTATGACTAACTTGAAGCGGCTTTGCGTAGCTGAGACTTCCACATCACGGGCTATCACCGAAGGGCTCGGTCGTTTAAAACCACACCCCTGGCAATACCAATGACCAATCTGACCATAGAAGACAGTGCTATAGCTGACTTCTTTACCGCACTTACCACAATAGGAAAGCTCCATATTGGCGCTTGGTGAAACACTGTTATCTACTTCAGCGGCTGACGGCACAAGGGACTCAAGACCAAAAAAGAGATGTTCTACGTCAGGAGCTAACTGGCTAACGTTAGGATCATCGCTATTAAGAATAGCCACTGAATTATTTAGATTAATACCGGCATTAATCAATCGAGCAGTGGTATCAAGTTCACCAAAGCGGTCAAGCTGATCGCGAAATAAATTAGTTACCACAACACTATCAATTTTTACTTCTTTAGCCACCACTGGTAGGGCAGCCTCATCTATTTCAAACAAACACAAATCTGCTGCAATTCCAGTTTTCCAATTGGAAGACTCAATTAAAGAAGCCGTAATACCAGTAACCAGATTGGCACCCTGACGGTTGTGTGCAAAAGTAAATCCAGCAGTGCGCAGAATAGACGAAAGAATCCCACTAGTAGTGCTCTTGCCATTGGTACCGGTGACAGCGATTACACCTCGAGATGTTTGCGCAGAAAGGTGACTCAAAACTGTCGGTGATAGTTTTCTTGCCAATCGTCCTGGCAGATTGGAGCCGAGACCTAGACCCAAGCGACGAATGGCAGCAGCAGCAAGCTGAGCAACTATTATGGCAGCATGATCTGAGCTTGTTAATTTGCCGTTGTTGGTCATTTCTTTACCTTCAAAAAGACATCGTTAACACTTGAATGAATAAAGGCTCTCAAATCATGTGAGGGCTTGATCACTAGTTCATCACCTAATGTTAGTGTATGAATAATGTGGGGGCCGTCTATATAAACTTCACCAGTGCGCATCTCACTGACAATCCGCATGCTTTGATCTTCATTTAAAAATCCGTCCAAAAGCTGCCAGCTCTGCCCCGGCCTCATACAGGCTTCTCTCACCTTGTACTGAAACTTACGCTCGGACAAACTCATAATGGTTCCACCAGCCGAACGCAACGATCCAGTAGAACCAGCCGGAGTACTGACCCATATACCTGACGAACGCTGCTCTTCTTTGTGCTCGCCAACCTCGATTAAATAGCGACTTGTTGCCGCTGGTGAGCTATGGGCGACCAATACCTCATTCAAGACTAGCTCTTTTACCGGCTGACCATTAATAACAATACCCAAGCGCAAAATACTGAACGGTGAAATCATCTCAGTTTCAATCTGGTCCAAAATTGAAGAGAAGTTCTCCCGATTTGCCATGCAAAAGTGGCCAAAACTTGAAGACCGAGATGA
>LNEX01000389.1 GCA_001464165.1 bacterium Ga0077546 | reverse complement strand
CCACGGAGATTAAGAGATCTACGTCTTCGACAGTCTCAGCCACCTGTGAACGGCTCAGCGATTGATAGGCAATGCCTCGGTTAGACAGTTCGTCCTCTACGCGAGCAAGAGTATCAACGTGCTCTTCGTGGGCAACACGAACACGATTAACGACCTCGTTGCCCTCCGCTATCAACTTGAGAAAGCGTGATTCTTTATGTTCTTCAGCCTGAATCTGGTAAGTGGATTTTTTATGAACGACAAGGACTTTCTTGAGCTTCAACTGAAAATAGCCTCTGGATGCCCCTACCAGAGGTTAGCAGATTGAGCGAGCCATTTTCAACATAATTAAGGCTCTGTGAATTGTGTGAGCTATAATCGCTGTTTGCAAACATATGACTTAATACGACCTTGATTGGCATCGACTAGACAACTCTAGAGAACTTCTAGATCAAAGCTAATGCCAACCATGTCAGGGAGGACCTAATGACGCTTTCGGGCAGCGAGATTCGCGACAAATTCGTTTCATACTTCAAAGACAAACGCGGACACCTGCACAAGCCCAGCTCAAGCTTAATCCCCGACAACCCCACTTTACTACTTACCTCGGCGGGCATGGTGCAATTTGTCCCGATATTCTTAGGCCAAGCTGAACCTACCAACCCACCTAGGGTTGTAACCGTGCAAAAGTGCGCCAGAGCTGGAGGCAAAGACTCTGATATCGAGAATATCGGCCGTACATCCCGACACCATAGCTTCTTTGAGATGCTTGGCAATTTTAGCTTTGGTGATTATTTCAAAAAAGAAGTGATTCCATGGGCCTGGGAATTTGTGACTAAAGAGCTAGGCCTAGAGCCTGAGAAGCTCTACGTCACAGTTTTCAAGGGAGACGAACAAAACCCAGCTGATGATGAGGCCGCAGATATTTGGCACAAGCAAGTAGGCGTGCCCCTCGATCGCATATTCAGAATGAGTCGAAAAGACAACTTCTGGGGACCCCCCGGGCCCACTGGTCCCTGTGGGCCGTGCTCAGAAATTTTCTATGACCGCGGTGAAGCTTATGGCCCAGAAAGTTTTGAAGATTATTGTTACAACGGCGTGGACGGCGATCGTTATCTAGAGATTTGGAACCTTGTGTTCATGGAACTCTTTAAAGACGAGAATGGTAAATTCACTCCCCTTGCCAACAAGAACGTTGATACCGGCGCTGGCCTTGAGCGCATTGCTCTTGTTAAGCAAGGCAAAAACAATACATTCGAAACCGACTTATTCATGCCACTTCTCGATAAAGTCAGTGAGATATCAGGAGTTAAATATACTGGCGGCGCTATATCGGGCTCATGGGAGTCACAAGCAACATCACCAACCTGGAAGCAAGACAGCTACCTCAAGATTATTGCCGACCATGCCCGCTGCATAAGCTTCCTCATTGCTGACGGTGTTAGAACCAGCAATATTGGACGCGGTTATGTCTTGCGTTTCATCTTAAGGCGAGCAGCACGCTTTGGTCGCTTACTAGGTATTACCGAGCCATTCATCTACAAACTCGTGCCTGTGGTTGTAGATATTTACGGCAATGTCTATAACGAGCTAGCAACGAACCAAGAGCAAATTACACGTGTAATCAAAGAAGAAGAAGAGCGCTTCTCTAAAACAATTGATAGAGGCTCTGCTCTGCTAGAAGAAATCCTCAACCGCCCAGCGACAACTGTAGCTGGCGAAGAAGCTTTCAATTTGTATGCCACTTTTGGCTTCCCTATAGAACTAACTGCTGAAATAGCCCTTGAGCGTGGCAAGAAAGTCGACATGGAAGCCTTTGCGCAAGCCAGAAGCAAGCATGAGGCGGTCTCGTCAGTAAACAAATTCAATGTGATCATGACGGGCGAAAATGCCTTAGGCGAAGTCTTGAAGCAGCACGGCACAACGAAATTTACGGGTTATTCGAAGCAAGATGACACTGGCAATGTGCTAGCAGTATTGAAAGATGGCAAGCTAGTAGATGTAGCAAATGAAGGCGATGAGGTCGATATCATTCTCGATCAAACACCTTTTTATGGCGAATCTGGCGGTCAGCTGGGCGATACCGGAATACTCGAAAACCCTGATGCCAGGCTACAAGTGCTCGACACAAAGAAGCACGAAGGTCTTCATATTCACAGAGTACGCACCATGGCCGGTGCTATTGAAGCTGGTCAAGCCTTGCACTCGATAGTCGATAAAGCCAGAAGAATTGCCACCGTTTTGCACCACTCTACAGCTCACGTATTTCACGCAGCCATTCGTGAAATCTTCGGCAAGCAAGTAGTTCAAGCTGGGTCACAAGTTGGCCCCAATGCCATGCGCTTCGACTTCACCCTAGACAAGCAACCGAGCAAAGAAGACTTAGCTCGTGTCGAAGCCTTGATGAACGAATGGGTACGCTCAAATAGTGATGTTGTTACTCAAGAAATGTCAATCGACGAAGCCAAGGCCACAGGCGCCATAGCCATGTTCGGAGAAAAGTACGGTGATGTGGTGCGTGTCGTAAAAATGGGCGATTTCTCCTTAGAATTTTGTGGTGGCACCCACGTAACTAATACCTCAGAAATCGGCCAGATCAAAATAATCTCCGAAGGCAGCGTCGCTCAAGGAACTCGCAGAATCGAAGCTTACTCTGGGCCAAGAGCATGGAACTATATTGCCGATCAACTAAAATATCTAGGCGATGCCACGGACAAGCTCAAAGTCAAACCAGCAGAGATGGTGGCGCAAATTGAACGCCTACAAAGCGACCTGAAAGCCAAAGAAAAAGCTCTTCAGCTGCTAGAAGAGAAGCTTGCACTGAGCCGTGTGGCCGATATTGTAGCCAAGGCGGAGAAAGTCGGCTCAACCTCGATAATCGCTTGCGCTATCCCTGAGCTAAGCGCTCAATCTCTAAAGCTAATTGCTGAAAGCATCAAAGCCAACCAC
>LNEX01000388.1 GCA_001464165.1 bacterium Ga0077546 | reverse complement strand
ACGGTGAATGAACAGCGAGCGGGCCGTAGAATTTAAATTGGCACCATGCTCGACATAAACTCGCAGAGTTTCTACCAACTCTGACTCCCACTCTTCGTCATAAGCCTCAAGCAAGCTCAAATTTTCTTCTAAAAATCGATCAGATTCTGGATGATCAATGATCAAATAGAGCAGTCTTTTGATACCAAGCTCAGCGTAGCCCAATAGAAACTCGCCCTCAGCATCGATCATCGAGCCAACAACAAGAGCCTGCCGGGCCTCACCATAAGCATCAGGCAAATCAAGAGCAGTGGTAATCAAACGCCCAGCCCCAAGCCTCACTTTTACACCAGGATTGAGTTCTTTGATGCGAGCGGAAAGAGTCTCAGCGTGAGTAAGCCAAGGCTCAGATGATTTTTCATTGTAAGGAATAACAAAGGCACGCATGCCCTCTGCTTCACAAGAAATATAAGTGTCGTCGGGATAGGCCACAGCAGCAGAAGGTGACACCGTAGCTTTACCATCTTCAGCAAATCGAGCATCTACTGCAAAAACGAGAAAGCCATCACAAAGATCAAAACCAAAATGTCTATCAAGTCGCTCTTGGTCGGCAGCTGAAAGGGTGCGCCCCGACAATAAGTCTTTCAACAACGTCTTTTGCGTCACAGAAAAAGTCGGCGAATCTTTTAAACGGTGAGAGAAGTCGACCTTGCACGCCAAAGTCAGAGGGTGCATATACTCACATAGCGCGTTTTCATCGTCTTGAGGGCGAATCATTACTGAGACATAGCCAACCAATACATCACTCAGTGGCACAGGAAAGACCAATCTCCGTCCCAATTTGAACGGGGTCATATTCACGTCAGAACCAATATCACGATGGGGCGCAGTACCAGGTGTCAGTGCCTCCCGGCTCTTTTGATAAGTGCGAAGAGCATTAGCACCTTCTTCGCGCAGATTTCGTTGCTGAGCCATCGGAGTGGCTCCCATATTTCGCGCAGCTAGAACCTTGAACTCAGAAGTCTCAACCACCAGTGGCCTATTTAACCAACCAGAAACAGTCTCAACCAAACCATCTAGACCGTCTTCAAGGACAATACTGAGCATGACTGAATAAAGACGAGCAGAAGAGTGCTTAAGCTCGCGCAAGAAGACAAAACGAAAATCTTCAACTACCTGTGCTGGGTCGCCGTAACTAGGTACCACGATCAATGCAACTTCAGCCTCCTGGCAGCGCTTGATTAGACGTTGCACCCCAGCATCAACAAGAGAAGGAACGGCAGTTGCAGCAGTATTAGTAGTATTTGGAGTGTTAGAAACTAAGACACTAGAACCGGTGGCATAGTCGGCACTCGTCTTGACAATCACCAGGGCTGACAGTAGGGGCAGGGCCGAAAGCTCTGCTTTGCTCAGGGCATCGGACCAAGTTACCACCAAACTACCAGCTCGCGGCTGAGTTCCGATGCTAGAAATTACTTGCGACACTTGACGATCGAGCAAATCGTTGCCAACAACTACTTGAGCCTCTGCCAATGAGTCAGAAGTCAGCAATTGCCTAACGGTCGGATGAATCGAATATGGTGCCTGCGACATACTATCCATTTGAACGGGAAAAAGTTAAACAAGAAACGCATCCTTTCTTATCTTAGCCCAGCGCGAGAAGGATTAGGCAGTTATAATTCTCCTACAGCGTATATACATTAGGAATGATAGATAAAACTTTGAGTTTTCAGTAGATTTTGGTCTCTGAGCTATTGAGGTTTTCCGGCTTTTGAGTAATATTTAATACAGTCTAATTTTCACAGTCTTTTAGCCTAGAAAGAGCTATCGATGAACCGCAACGAACACGCCCAAGCCCTTGACACGAGATTACTAGGTATTTTCGAACACAAAATCTTGGAATTCACCAAGTTTTCTGAAGAAAACCCTAATACAGCAGCGATTACAATGCTAATTGCCGATCTGTACCGCGATTTGGCCAACATAGTCAAACACTAAGCACTAACCATTCACCAACCCAACTGATTTAGAGGGGCCTTATGCCCCTCTTTTCTTTATCAAGTATGAGTATTTTTCCCATTTACAAGGACTGACCGCTGAGTTAATCTCAAGCCCTAGTTGTCAGTCAACTGGCTATTGAGGCCAGATAGAAGAGGGAAAGACTAAATATGGACGGATTATTTTATCTGACCAGCGGGCTGGTAGCTCTCATCCTCTTATTCTTCATTGCCGAGTCAGACCGCCTACTTTCGTACATCAAACCCAAACCAAAGCGCGTCAACACTAATTGCTGGGGCACCTACGAAGGCGTTCACTCCACTGCCGTGGTCAGTACAATGGAAGTGAAACCACTTGCCGGCAAGCAAAAAATTATTGGTGGCAGCACCACCTATGCCGCGGGTCGCGGCGTTAAGATGAACGGCAGTTGATCCAGAAGAATTATCAAAACATGCAAAATAGAATCTCTTGTAGAAGCCTTAAAGGGAACTGCAGCAAGCTCAGTTTGCTTTTCATTTCCCTAATTCTGCTTGCTCCAACGGCATTGGCTCATTCAACTGTCGAAATTGAAGCCATGCACAGCCAGGCCTCTCCATCACTGCCGCCAATCAATGAAGCTCTAAAATTTAGCTATTCAAAAGAATCAAAAAAAGAATTTGATCAGGCCGTAGCCCGCGGTAAGGCCGCCATAGACAAGGCCTTAGAAAACAAAGAGACAAAAAAGGCACTCTGTGTTGTCTCAGACATCGACGAGACCATACTAGACAATCGCCCGTATATAGAGAAAGAAGTAGCCAAAGACGTAAAAGAAGTGAACTGGGAAGGGTTTGCCGCTTGGGTTAACGAAGCTGCGGGTAAACCACTGAAGCCATCAATCGAACTTCTTGCCTATGCTAGAAAGAAGGGCCTAGCTGTCTTTTTGATTTCAGGACGAGTAGAAAAATTGCGCCGAGCGACAATCACTAACCTGGTCAAGTATGGTATTGCCTACGATGGCCTCTACCTCAGAGGCAATGATGATAAAAGCTCGGCCATCCCTATGAAGTCAGCATATCGCAAGCAAATTGAAGCAATGGGATATGAAATCGTCGTCAATATTGGCGACCAATTCTCAGACCTAGCTGGTGGCTACGCCATCGACTGCGAAAAGCTACCAAACAAGATGTATTACATTCAATAAACAGCGAACCACGTATTTAGCGGGCCAGCCTTCCTGAGGTAATTGTGTCATAGCTAATCACACCAACATCTCTTAGTAGCTGCGCTTGCTGAATATTAAAGGCCACAATGGCTTGAGCCTTGCGCACGAGTGCTTGGGTGAAATCGCGCTGGGCGTTAATTACGTCAATGTTAGTACCAACACCATTGGCTAATCGAACCCGCGATAAGCGAAGTTCTTCAGCTGACGACAATACTTCTTTGGTGGCAACTTCAATTTGCTTCTCTGCGGTCAAACTCGTCAAATAGCTGGTGCGCACCTGCTGCAAGACCGCAATTACCTGCTGGTTGACCCTTAAGGTCGCTTGTCTAGCTACGGCACGAGCGGCCTGTATATTCGCCATGTCAGGAACACCCATACCAAGGAAGTTCCAATCTACACGCATACCAATCTGATATGACTTGCGCAAACTGCGGTCGATTATTTGGCTAGGGTTGTAGACCGCCGCCACCGGATAAACAGTCTGCGGAGCGCTAACAACACCGGTGGTACCGCTAGTGGTGATTGTTTGAGCAGTAAAACCAGCCCCTTGAATCGGCACCACAGAGAAGCTCGGAACACTCCGACCATACTGATTAGTCAAAGTTTGTCCATTGCCGCTATAGCCGCCGAAGAACTGAAACTGTGGATACAAGGGGGCGGCCTGCACTTGGATATTGCGCTTAGCGGCCATACGCAGCTGTTCGTACTGTTTCAACTCAGGTCGATTGAGAATGGCTAAATTGATCAATTGATTGACATCAATTGAAGGGTCGACCAAACGCACCTTGCGTACTTCAGACTCAACTGACAGCAAGTTAACGGCACTATTTAAATTGAGTGCAGTAGCCAAATCGATAGCAGTTCGCCGCAAATCAACTTCTTGGGTAAGAAGTGCTTGTTCGTCGCGAGCAAGCTGTGTTTCTGATTGCAATACCTGAAAACGAGTACCAGTTCCGGCACGCTCTAACTGCTGGTTGAGTAATACTTGGGCCTTTGAAACTTCGACCGCTCTAGTTTGAATCTGCAGCAGTGCCTGATTTTGCACCAGATTGTAATAAAGCCTAGTGACATTGAGAAGGGTATCGTTGATAGAAGCCCTTAAGCCTTGCTTGGCGGCACTATAGTTATGCATGTTCGCTAAAGAGCCAAACATAACGCTGCCACCACGAAAACCATAGTATCTAAAACCAGCAGTGGCGGTAGCGAAAGGGTTACCAAACGAGACCGGGATGATACCACCGATCAATGATGTACCAGCTTGGTACTGCGAGTTATAGCTCATCAGCGCATCTGGTAAAAATTTACCTAAAGAGTTGCCCAAAATTCATTTATTCTGAGTGACAACTTCGCGCTGAATACGAATATCAAGAGTATTATCAAGCGAGTACTGCACTACTTCGCGCAAAGAAATTGGTTGGGTATAACTAGCCTCTAGGCGTATCGGAGGCAACTTAGCGCCAAGCGACATAAGCTGATCGCCCATGGGTAATCGCAGTTCAATAGCTTCACCTTGCAAAAAGCGTTTGCGAAACTCATCGGCTTGAGTGTTGACCACGTCATAATCACCCTGCCTCTCTTTGGCCGTTAAACCAGAAGCATCAAGAGGCAACGAAAGAGCACCAGTCGGTAAGCCCGTAGTGTTACTAGTCGGAGTGTTAATTGGAGCAGTCAAATTACCATTGTCAACCACTGAATCTTGCGCCTGCAAGCTCTTGTCTAGCGTAGGCAAAGGTGGCCGCAGCGCTGGAGGCAAACTACTGCCCGAACTATTTACAGAGCTACTGGATGGCTCTGTCACCGGCCTAACCAAGGGAGCTGTCGCTGGAGCATTAGGTGATGGACTGGATTGGTTGCTGGCAGCTGTAGCACTTGAACCAGTAGAATTTCCAGCTCCAGTGGATGTATACCCGGGGGTATAAGCATCCTGCGCCAAGGCCGCCGAATTAGACAGCGAAACAATACTGGAAGCCAAGCAAAGGCCTTGCGCCAAGGCAAAAGCAATGCCAAAACCAGAGACACGAGGCTTGTTTTTAGTAACTATGGGGGACACCTTCATATAACTCACTCTGAACCCTTGAATTATATCCAACTAATCGACCAGTCAATTATTATTTGACCAATTTTTGAACAGCTTTAAATCTTTCAGTCCCCGATTCCACCAGCATTTCAAACAAGCAACATTCCACTGATGTCGGTAATGCTCCCGCGGCATACATCTTGGCCAATCCTACTTGTTTATTCTCGCTTGAGCGGCTGCCTAAGGCATCTGAAACTAAGTGCACTTGATAGCCCAAACGCAGAAGATCATGCACGGTCTGATTGACACAAACATGGGTTTCAATGCCGCAGACAATGATTTGACTGCGACCCAGCTGAGCCAAATGACTAGCGACCTCGGGGGAACCAGTGGCACTAAAGCAGCTCTTCTCAAAGTTGCAAACATCAGGCCGAAGCTTCTCCCTAATGTGGGCAACGGTCTCACCTAAACCCTTTCGATATTGCTCAGTAACGACTACTGGCAACCCTAGCAAAGCAGAGGCATCAACAAGAATTCCGATATTGGCAACCATCGGTTCGAAATCAACAATATGACTAGCGAAGCGTTCCTGAACATCGATAATCAGAAGTACGGCTTGCTCAGCATCAAGTAAGTTCTTATGCCTTTCTACTGCCAATTGCTACCTGCTTTCACTTCTACTTATAGTGCTCTATTTCTGCCGGTCTACTTATGCCGTTCTAGATTATGCCGGTCTATTCTAACGGGTTCTATTTTAGTGCTTCACACCTAACAGACCGACATGCTAGTAATCTTAGCACTTAGGTGAATGAATTCATTCATTTAAGTACCTTGGTCTTAACGAGCCGTTATCGTTAGCTTTTCCCCAGCCCAAAATATGTGATATAACTGCCCTTACGCTCAGGGGCGTTAGCGCAGTTGGTAGCGCGCTTCAATGGCATTGAAGAGGTCACCGGTTCGAATCCGGTACGCTCCACCAATTAGAAAAGGCTTTCAGGACTACCTGAAGGCCTTTTTTCTTAGGCTCAAGAAGCAATCGTAGACAAAAATGGCTAAAATGCTTCAATATTCTTCCTAAGTCAAGCCCGGCCAAGCCAAGCAATGTCTTTGTCAATCCAAAAGCAAAAAAGCAAAGAAAATAACCTGCCTGCCATGGCTGTCTCCATGGCCCTGATTTTATTCGGGCTAACCATGGCTTTGTTGCAAGACATAGTGAGAGCGCCAGTCTACATACAGGCGAGCCTGACTCCGCTAAAAAAGCCAGATAGGCCAGACTTTAGCCAATACAATCAATTGCTCAAAACTTTTGCAAAAAATGGCCGAGTAGACTACAAAAATCTCAGAAGCAGTCCCTTGTTACAAGCTGCTATGGAAGAGATGGCGACAACTAGCCCCGACAATTTTAAGAAATTAGACGACATTGTTTGCTACTGGTTCAATGCCCACAATCTGATTGCCATAAAGATAGTTTGTGACGAGTATCCAGTTGTAGCACCGCTAAAACTCAAACGTGAATTTATAGTTCGCCATTTCGTTGTCGGCGGCAAAGCCCACTCGGCAGAGACAATATGGGTTGATTGTATTCATCCGAAATTGATAGATAAAAGAAAAGACAGAGCAGTGCAACCCGATAGTATTTTTCTTCTCTGCCGCGCTTATCTTGGCTACCCAGAGATAACAGATCATGCAGTAACAGCAGAAACTATGCGGTCCGATATATCTAGCAATCTCGAAAGATTTGTGCGAAACCCGGCCAATCTCGTATACAAACCAGAGGCGCACATCTTTTCAATTTCACGTTTCTTTCAATTTTACAGAGATGTCTTCGGTCAAGGCTTCGAAGACCCTTGGGCATTTGCTATGTATTACTACGACAAAGCTGACCAAGTGCCATTCGAGCCAAGATTAGCAAAGACTTTTATCCAGAACTTTAATTGGAGTATTAATGACATTAGCCACTAGATTCACGGTCACTACTATGGTGACTATAGCGGCACTAACAGTTAGCTCCTGCGCCAACGCCCAAGTATCCGATAATCATTCCGAATCATTCAAGAGCACCACAAGCAGTATCACAAGCAGCACAGTTACCACTGTAAAAAAATACAAACGCCCGGTGCTTGAGCCAAGTAAGCCACTCATAATCGTTTACCCTAACACCGAAGGGACGGCAACAATTGCGGCCAGTAGCTCATTTTTAGTTGGCTCAACCTACCCAGGCTTTTCACTAACTGTGAATGATCAAAAAGTAGTGACCAACAAGCACGGTTTTTTTGCTCACGTTGTGCCTTTAGAAAAGGGCAAAAACAAATTTGAAATCAAAGTCTTTGCTGCAGATGGCAACATGACGTACTCACAAACAATTGAAGTAGCAAGAGAAGGAGCCCGGCAGAGCTTATCGGCCTCAAGCTTTGAATTTGCCCCAAACAGCTTTGAACCGAAAGTGGAGCGCGGTCTCAATGTTGGTGAAATAATTGAGTTTGCAGTGCGCGCCACACCAGGCAGCGAAGTGCATGTCTTGCTCGGCAAAAAGCAAATTGCCTTAGCCTCGATTGCTAGCCTGAAAACGAGAAAAGCAGGCACCCATAGTGTAAACAGCATCAATCGCGGCCTAGAGGCCGCTTATGGCCAGGTTTTCCAAAGACATCCTGCGGCCCAACCGGACTTGTATGTCGGTCTCTATCGCATCGAAGCCAACGATCAGTTTTACCAAGAACATCCTCGCTATGTTATGCAGAAAGCGGCCAAGACTTTAACCGCTGTAAGCCCAGCGACCATTACTATTTTGCGCCAGCCCCAAATGGCCCACACAATTCACAAAGACACAATTACCAGAGTGGCCCCAGACTTAGCCCGCTTAACACCACTACCCGAAGGAGTGCGGCTAATTGTCGATGGCTACCAAGGTGAAAACATTCGCTGCCGCTATGCCCCGAACAAACATGTTTGGATCAAGAAAGAAGATCTCAGCCTCGGTGATAGTTCTAGCCCCGCACCAGATTCAGTGGCCCGTACCATACAAGTAAAAGACGATAGTTACGGCGAAACCGTAGTGATACCGCTAAGCCAACGCCTGCCATTTCTAGTTGAACAAAATCTCAAAACCAATCACATCAACGTCAAGATCTATGGGGTACTGGCTGATACAGATTGGGCATACCAAGCACCAGCCAGCGGCAATTCAAGGCTCATCGACAACATTAGCTGGAAACAACCAGAGGACAGTGTTTATCAAGTCGATATTGACCTAGCTGGCACGCGGCAATGGGGCTATTTCGCCGACTTTGACGAAAACAATCTCAATTTGCATATTAAGCGCCCACCTTCTTTGAAACCAATCGTCGAGGAAGCGACGGCCCCCCGCCTGCAAGGACTAAGTATTTGTCTTGACCCCGGTCATGGTGGCAAAGAGACCGGTGCCATAGGTCCCTCAGCTGTGCGCGAAGCTGAAATAAACCTGGCCATTGCTCTCAAACTTAGAGATCTACTTGTGGCTGACGGAGCCACCGTATTCATGACCAGAGTTGATGATGTCGATGTCTCTCTCAATGACCGCGTTGAATTTGCCAAAGCGAAGAATGTCGATCTGCTAATTTCAATTCACAACAACGCCTTACCTGATGGCCGCGACCCTAATAAAGAACATGGCACCTCGAGCTACTGGTACCACCCACAGTCTCAAGAGCTAGCCGCCTGCCTTAAGAATGCCGAGGCAAAAGAGCTGCTATTTCCAGATATCGGGGCCCGCTATCAAAACTTGGCCCTCTGCCGCCCAACCAATATGCCTGCGGTTCTAGTAGAGGTTGGTTTTGTTTGCAATCCAGATGAGTATGCCAAACTTATTAGCCCAACTGGTCAACAATTAGCTGCACAGGGCATGCTCAAAGGACTAGTCAATTACTTTGCTAAGCAATAGAGAGAAAAATGCCTGAAGCTGAAAGAGCACTGGCGATTGACATAGGCAATTCTAGAATTTGCTGCGGTCTATTCGTTGCAGGTCAACTGAATGAAACCTGGAACTACAGTACCGCTGACCCGTGGCTTAATTGCAGTATCGTCAGTGGTGCCAGGAGTTTTGCCGAGCATAATCGAGCAATGGCCCAATGCCAAAGACAAAATTTTTGAAGTTTCAGCTAGCAGTCAAACTCTAATAAGCGGTCTTTACGAGACCATGGGCTCAGACCGTGTTGCCAACGCAGCTGCCGCATTTAAGCTACATACCCGAGATGCAGAAGCAGCCATTGTCATTGATTTCGGCACGGCCACAACCCTTACTGCAGTCAACAACAGAGGGAATTTTCTCGGCGGCATGATAACACTTGGGCTGACAAAAACCTTTCAAGCCCTGCACTATTCGACAGCGCAGCTGCCCGAACTCTCAGTGCAAGAGCTAGAGAACCTCTCACTTTCATCACCCTTAGCCTTTGACACCCAAACAGCCATAGAAAGAGGCTGTGTTATCGGACACATCGGCATGGTTAGATATTGGATTGAACGCGCTCTGAAGAGCCTGCCCAGCAAAACTACAGTAGTGGCAACAGGAGGGCTGGCACGCTTAATTGCACCAGCCATCAAGTTGTTCGATCATGTAGACATCAATCTGACTCTGAAAGGAATCAAGATTATTGGCGAGGCGGCAGCGGACCAAGTGGATCGAGCTTGAGACTTTGTTCAAGCTGATCACGGTACGCCATATTGGTCAGAGCTTCTACTGAATACATTTCATCGTGCCAGTAACTTGCTTCACGCTCTTTCAATTCTTCTAAACGCTGGAGCAAATTGGCTGGTATGAGCTCGTCTTGCATTAAGTCCTCAGTTCTAGTTTCTAATTGACTGCACTACTATTGAATACACTCCTTCAGTTTAGTTCGCTTTATCGAAATCGCAATTCTTGACTTCCGGGCATATACAATAGAAACCGGCGCCAAATCAGGTTCTTCAAAGTGCCACATAAAATCAAAATCTTAGTGTTTTCGAATATATACCTGTGCCCCATCTTAAGGCGGGTTACTAAGATCCACTTCTATACACCTGCTTTTTATCAGACCTTTGCTAAGATGGAACTAAGATAGAACACAAAAGTCCGCCAAGTAACCACGAGTTAGTAATGATGAATTTAAAACTTCGACTTGAAAGACTATGCGACACTCGCTCTTGGGTGCGCCTTCACTTTATGGATGGCACCAGCCTAATTGGCCGGGTACTGCGCATTGGCCAAGACTATGTCGAGATAGAGTCATTTGGAGAGGCCGACAGACATGGCACCCCAGACTACTCTAAACATCTAATACCACTGGCTCTTATCAAGTTTTTGACCATAGAATCAGCCCGCTTCGCCGAGGCTGAAAGACGGCGACTTGATTACCTTTCTCAGCTTGAAAGCAACCCTGATGCTATTTCAGAGCTTGAGCGCTAATTTTGATAGAGCTAGCTTTTAGCTAGAGCGCCAGCTTTGCGTTTAGCACTCCAACCTTCAACATTGGCTTGCTTGGCCCGAGCCACCGCCAAAGCACCGTCTGGAACAGCCTTGGTTACCACACTACCGGCCCCCACCACAGCTTCAACACCAAGCTGAACGGGGGCAACCAAGACTGAATTACACCCAGTTGAGGCACCGTCATTGACAATTGTCCGTTCTTTCTTCTTAGTTAGATGGTCGTAATTTGCTGTCAGTGTTCCAGCACCAATATTTACATGATTTCCCAGAACCGCATCACCGACATAACTCAAGTGTGAAACGTTTGTATGGTGACCAATATCAGCCTTCTTCAATTCGACAAAGTTGCCTACTTTTGAAGAATCACCAATGACATTGCCCTCGCGCACATGGGCAAATGGGCCTATTTTAACGCCATCGCCAATCACTGAATTGTTCACTTGAGAGTTGTTGACGCTGGTGTTATTGCAATCTGACAATTGGAGCCGATTTCAATGTCGCCAACCAAATAGCAACCAGGCAATACCAAAGTCTCTTCGCCAATACTTACCTCAGGGGCAATCCAGGTAGCACTGGGATCAACAATTGTCACACCTGATTCTAGGGCCAATTTAGAAGCGGTTATATCACGCAAGTGCACCGTTGCTTCAGCCAACTCAACCCGCGAATTGATACCACATACTTCTCGAAAGTCAGTCAGTATCATAGTTTCGGTAATGTGTTTGCCGTGATAAGCCCAGGCTACCAAATCAGTCAGATAATACTCTTTTTGCTTATTGTCACAAGAAAGTGAGTTTAAACCGGCCGCAGCTGCGGGCCACTCGATGCAATAGATGCCAGTATTCACTTCGTTAATCAGCTTTTCACCAGGCGAAGCATCTTTATCTTCGACAATGCCACGCACCTTTCCTTCCTGGTCACGCACCATCCGGCCATAGTTTTTAGGATCCGGCACTACCGTGCTCAGGGCGGTTATCACCGCCTTCTTTTCCCGATGAGTAGCCAAAAGCTCAGCCAGGGTCTTGCTTTGCAAGACCGGAGCATCACCCACGGTCACAATGAGCGTGCCTTCAAAGCCATCTAAAGCTGGCATAACCTGCATCACGGCATGCCCAGTACCAAGCTGTGGTGACTGCAAATGAGTAGAGAACGGGCAAGCTGGCGGATTATTCACAACAAAGTCAGTAACGATATCAGCGGAATGTCCCACTACCAGATGCAAATGCTCCAGCCCCAGAGCACCAACGGCATCCATTACTCGACTTAAGATAGCGCGACCAAGAACTTCATGAAGCACTTTGGGCTTATTAGACTTCATCCGCTTGCCTTGACCGGCAGCCAGCACAATCGCTCTAACAGGTCGCATAATCACTCCAATTAGGTATAGCAAGCAATGATTATAAGCCGTAAAAGCAAAAAGCCTCACCCGAAGTGAGGCTCTTTTGAAATGTCCGCAGTCTCGTACTGGAGTTCCTGCGATGAACAAAGTAATCGTATCCAACCCTCCGCACTATTGGCCGCCTTTTAACCTTTCGTTTATTATGCCCGTAACAAGCTTAATATCTTGTGGCATATAGATAGTGAGCCCAAATACCAATAATTAGTATCAGCTGGTATCAACTAGTATCAACAATCGAATGTAGAGAAATAGACGGAAGGGCACTAGAATTGTTTCCCCACGTAACAAAAGTAATGTTGCATAAAAGTAAAAAGCACAAAAAAGCCAGCCTGACCATGTCGCTATTGGCAATAAGCGCGCTTTTCGCCCCAATAATTCTTGGGGCAGAGGTTGCTTGGGCCCAATATCGCAAAGCTCCAGCCAAGCCGGCCCCATCTGGCTTTTATCCCGAATATCGCAGCCGCTTCGGCACAATCCGCTGGGTAAGCGACCAAATGCCACTAAAAGTCTACATATCGCCAGGCTTAACCCTTGACAGTATCATCGACCCTAGCCTGGGAGTACCAATAGCCAACACTGACAACCTGGCAGCCTGGCCCAATTTGGTAGCAAATGTACTGAGCAACCCAGAACAGTTTCAAGCCCTCAAGAGAGCAGATGGTTATGTCGACGGCCACTATCAAGCAGCCCTAGAAGGTGTCTTGTCATGGAAACAATTCGAGCGTGAAGGCTTGTTCTCGTATGAACTAACCCAAGACCCCGGCGACGCAGACATTTATGTCTTTTTCACCAATCACTTCGTGGGCAAGAGCGGCATGGCCCTTTTCGCTCAAGATATTCGTGGCTACACGTCAAAAACTAACTTTCCTTATAAAGCTATTCTCGCCGGCGGCCAAGCCGACTTCAAACCAGCCGTAATTGTGCTCAGAACAACAGACGGCCAAGGTCAACCTATGTCGCTAGGGAAACTCAAAGCGGCAGCAACCCACGAATTTGGCCATGCGCTAGGTATTGAAGGACACAGCACCAATCCAGTAGATTTGATGAGTGCCTATTATGGCCGAGGAGTGATTTCGCCTAATGACGCAGCGACAATCAGGCATCTCTATCGCTTGACACCAGACTTAATACCATAAGATAAAAACGAAAATGAAAGGCTCTGACGATTACTCAAACAGAAGACCGCGGCCCCGCCCATCGACGCCGCCTCCTCCTCCCAGCGCCAATCACAATTTATATAGCCCTAGCAGTCGAGAGCTAGTTAATAGCAATCAAGACGATCAAGACCTAGATAACGAAGAACCAGGAGCACCAAATAGTCGCTACTCAAGCGCAACACGCAAGCCAATATCTACCTCTGGTCGCTCAGCCAATCGCTCAGCCAATCGCTCAACCAGTAACGCAGCCAGTCGCACACCCAGCACAAATAAAAGCAAGGGCAAAAGTCAAACAGAGAAAGAGAGCGAAAAAAAGGAAAGAAAAAAACGACTGCGCACTTTGCTGGGCAATCAAACAATTTGCTTAGCAATTATATTTGCCCTAATAGCTGGTTATAGCTGGATGGCCGCTGACTATAGTGGCGAATATATCTCTCAAGATTCAGCCCTCGGCTTAGTCAAACTCTCGCTAGTGCGTGAGGCTAGCTATGTCGATGGTGAACTTTCATACAAAGGCTCTACTAATCTAGAGATGCAACAAGGAGATCAGCCAAAAGACCAACAGGTAGACTTGACGTTTATAGGCACCAAGCCAGCCAATTCAAGAATGAAGAGACCCGGGCTAATAACAAGAGCACGCTTCATTGGCACCATCGATGGGACGATAGCGGAAGGGGCAATCGTCGATGCCAAAGGCAAACACACCGTCAAGCTGACTAAGAACATTGTCGCTTCACTCTTTAAGCAATTGCAGCATCACACCCCATCGGTGCCGTTACCAAGGCCACCTAAGCTATTTCAAGTGCCAAACACTGCACCACAGGCACCCCTACCGAACGAAACTGATTCAACCAAACCCTTTACTTATGGTGGCACGTCAAAACAGCCTGGTGCACGTTAGAAACTAGCCCTGCCCTTTGACAGAAGCAAAACTCTGCATAGCATCGCTACCCAGGACACCAGCGCGCTCATGGCTGAGTTCGATAACCGTAGCAGCAGGTGGACAAAATAGCCTTATGTTACTGCGCGGATCGGCCCCTAAACCACGCGAGATGTGAATCTTGGTACGTCCGACAGCGAGCATGCCTGAGGCATTTTCCCGTGGCAATTCAGAGTCGGTAATAATTGCCCCAATACCAGGTAAGCGCACCTGACCACCATGGGTATGGCCACCAAATGCCAAATGCAAACCAACACGCGAAAGCATTTCTAGCTGTCGTGGCAGGTGAAAGAGACCAAGCTTTAAAGCGCCGACAGGGGCGGCTTGCATTAACTTCTCTAACTCTTCTTCTTTGATACCGGGATAATCAATTCCGGCAATAAACAGATTTTCGCTAGCAATATAGTGAGCTTGGTTTACCAGAACCTTAAAGCCACCGGCCTCAAGAGCAATACGATGAGGCTCTACATTGTTGCGTACAGGCGGGTGTCGATGCTGGCGGAATATCCGACCTAGAGTCTTATTGTAAATCGAGTAATCGTAATAGTCATGATTGCCAAAAACAGCATAAGCACCAAGCCTGGGCTGGCGAGCAAGTAGTTTTGGCCCATATTTCAAGCCATCCAAAAATTCGAAGACATCACCAGTGAGAAAGACCAAATCGTAATCTTGATCAGTAATAGAGCGAATAAAGTCTACCTTCTCATCATCATTTCCGGACAAATGCAAATCAGAAATGTGCAAAATTTTCAATGACTGATGGCTGACTATAGCACTACCAGTAGTATCAGACTTGGTTTGCACGGCAAGGCGCTCTAGGCGATAGCGCCTAGTCTCAACCCTAGTGCCATAGTAGAAAAGCCCCACCCCCAAAGCCGCCATAGAGAGGCCGGCTAACCCGAAATAGAGCTTGTAGTTTCTCTGCTTAGACAAATTCTTCTACCACATGATAGCGCTCAGACGGTTTATTACCTGGCACAGCGGTGGGTCGCGAGGCTGAATCAGGGGCCGTTAAAGTATTGGCCAACCAGCGGCAGGGGAAAGCAATGCCAACCATAACTAGACTGCTCAAGAAATCGTAAATAAGTGGATACCAGCTCATATTGCGGGCATGCTGAAAGACCCAGGGCTGCCAGGCTAAAGAAGCACGATTACCATCAAGCAAATAAGAAACGAGACAACTACCTAACAAATAAAAGACACCCGATAGATGCACGACGATCAGACCGGCAACAACAGACAAGAGCTGACTGACGCTGGTGCGCTTGCCCCTAGTAATCATGCCGACCACTGCAGCGGCTGGTATTAAGGCCAGTAAGTAACCAAAACCAGGCTCAAGATAGTAGCCAACCCCACCGCCGGAGGCAAAGGCGTGGATTCCAAGAAATGGTCCAACAACACCAAGGGCAATGAAAGTAGCGCAAGCGATGGCGCCGAGCATCGGTCCGAGAACATAGCCGACAAAAACTGCAGCAGCAGCTAATGGCATATAGAAGGTCTTACGCACAGTATTAGTAGGCGCCTTAAGCAGTGGTACATAGGCCTCTACTTTGCTTTGATAACGCTCAGGAACAATGTTGAAAGCGTAGCGAATTTGATTTTCAGCAAAACTAGTTAAGTTGCGTTTTGTGGCAATAGGCACTTCAAACGAGGTAAAGGAAGCCAGGAAAAGCAAAAGGACCCCAAGCAAGGTGAGAACAATCTGACCTAAAAGCGACCTACGTCTGATGCGCGGCGATATATCCTGGGCAACTAAA
>LNEX01000387.1 GCA_001464165.1 bacterium Ga0077546 | reverse complement strand
TAAGCGAGCTAACATCTCTTTCTTTTACTCTCTTCTTAAACAAAGTAAGAAAATCGGGTGACGACAACCTATCGGTCCAGAGCACGAGAGCATCCTCATCGTTGTCTTGGTAATAGTTGCGGCGCACACCTAAGCTGCGAAAACTATACTTGCCATACAAACGTTGGGCAGAATCGTTTGAAACTCGCACTTCAAGAGTGATCCACTCAGCCCCTACTTTGCGAGCCTGAATGATATCGCTAACCAATAACCGCTCTCCCACATGCATGCGGCGAAAGTCCGGATGCACCGCCAGAGTGGTAATGTGAGCCTCTTCACCAATTAACCAAAAGCCGGAATAACCCAATAGTTGTTTATCTTCAGAAGCGCGGGCGGCAAAATAATGACCGGTCGGATTGGTCAGCTCGTTGGTAAAAGATTGGCGCGACCAATGATGAGAGCCGAAAGCCACGGGTTCAATTTCCATGACTTGCTCAAGATCGCTCAAAGTTAGAGCGCTTATCTCAACTAGATTCGACTTTTTCGATGGCATCGCCGTTTTTCAGAGTCACCGATGCGCCCCGCAAATAAAGCGGCTCGGTCAGCCGATAATGAAATGCAGAAGCGCCCAATCCTTTCAAAGATACCCGAAGCCAGGCCATTTTGGCTTGTAATGAAGCAATATTATTAACGACAGGGCTCAATTGCACCTGCCAAACAGGTGCAATTGCAGGCTCAATAGCATCTTCGGCAGCCTTCAATCTAGCCATAACTGCGGGGTCCACGTGCCAAAGGGGGCAGAGTCCTAATTTCTCTGGCAGACTCTCGTAAGTTAAGTAAATGGGCTCCTGCACAGCAACTAAATCATAAAAGTCTTGAACTGGCTCAGGGCGATAAACGGCTAAATAGCAATGGCTACGTGAGGCGGCCTTAATCACACCCAAAATTTGCTGCGAAACTTCTGCCTTAGTCAAACCGGGTAACGCTTGCTCAAGCAAATCGAAGCAGGCCACTTCTAGAGAGTTCAATCCGACTAGCGGTAATTTGAGGGCCTGAGCCAGGGTACGGGCCGTGGTAATGGCCACACGTATGCCAGTGAAACCACCCGGGCCAACGCCCACAGCAATAGCACCAATATCAGATTTACTCAATTGATTCTCAGTAATTAGCTTATCTATCGTCGGAATCAAAAGACTAACTGACTCTTGGCGATTGGCCTTTTTGGCACCAACCATTTTGGCACCAACCATTTTGCCACTAAGAGGTAGGCGCGGGTCGTCTGCAGCCAGTTCAGAAAAATCTATGCGCTGACAATCTATGATCTTGCCGCCGTCAAACAGAGCGACAGTCAGTTCACGCCCACTCGTATCAAAGGAGAGAAAGAGCATTACTTGTCTTTTTTCTGCTCTTCGTCAGCTTCTGGTTCAGCTGCTGGTTCAGCTTCAGCTTCATCTTTAGCCTCCAAGTCTGGCTCGCCGCTAAGCAAGTCATTGACACCTTGAGTGCCCAACAAAGCTTCTAGGTCTTCAATACTGATAAAGCCATTTTCGCCATCAGGATTAATACCTTGAGCCTCTTGCACTTGTTTGATGATGTTGATCAAATCTTCTGGAGTCATTCCTTCAGGTAGATTCTCAAAAGTGAGATTATCAAGATCGTCAACATCTACCGATTGCGGTTGAGCACGGAAGATTTGTTGAATAGACTCAGCCTGAATACTGCGTAGAAGCTGGTTGAACATATTGAAAGCTTCGCGCTTGTATTCTTGCAATGGATCCTTTTGACCATAGGCTCGGAGCTGAATGCCTTCGCGTAAGAGGTCGATATTATGCAAATAATCAACCCACTTACTATCAATATTGTGCAGCAAGACCTGACGTTCAAATTCACGCATGTCTTCAGTACCAATATGCTCTTCACGTACTTTGTAAGCCAGCTCTACATCTTCCCAAAGCTTCTGCCTCAGATCTTCGTAGGCCAGGCCCTTAAGCTCTTCCACTTTTACTTCAGCCAACATTGGAATATCAACTGCAAGGTTGCGCAGAACTTCAGGAAGCTGCTCGTCATCCCAGAGATCGCTAGATGAATCAGGATCGATCTGAGCCTCTAGAATCAAGTCTAAGTGCTCGCGCAGCATGTCAAGCATGCCCATTTTCAGGTCAGCTTTCTCTAGGATGCGACGACGCTCTCGGTAAATAACTTCACGCTGAGTATTAAGCACATCGTCGTACTGCAATACGTGCTTTCTGGTATCGAAGTGATGCGCTTCAACTTTCTTCTGGGCATTTTCGATAGACTTGCTGACCATACCTGACTCGATCGGCATGTCTTCATCAGCCTTGATCATATCCATCAAGCGCGATATGGCAGCGCCGCCAAAAATACGCATCAGTTGATCTTCAAGAGACAGGAAGAAACGAGTGGTGCCAGGGTCGCCCTGACGGCCAGCCCGACCTCGCAACTGGTTATCGATTCTTCGGGCTTCATGCCTTTCAGTACCGATAATGTGCAAGCCACCAACAGCAACGACTTCATCGTGTTCTTTGTCTGTTTGCTCTTTCATTTTCGGGGTCATTTCTTTGACCTTCTCTTCATAAAGAGCCAGTCTTTCTGGATCGTTATGCAGCTCTTCTTGATCAGGAAACTCTTTGAGCAGTTTTTCTTTAGCGAGATATTCAGCATTACCACCGAGCAGAATGTCGGTACCACGACCGGCCATGTTGGTAGCGACTACCACCGCACCCTTACGACCAGCTTGAGCGACAATCATCGCTTCTTTAGCTTGCTGTTTAGCGTTCAGTACATGGTGATCGATACCCTTGCGAATAGCTGCCACTACTTTAGCTGTGCGCATCATTGAAAACAGCCGCTCAGCCAATTCCTCTTCTTTAGGAAATTCGCTTTCGGCCTTTTTCACAAGCTCTTGCAGTTTATCGATGTCGATTTGACCGGGACGCTCAAAGATTTTGCGCAGGCCTTCAATGGTCTCGCCACTGAGATTGCGAGCCTTCATGTGGGTGTCTATATTCTTGATCTTCCAGATCAAATATTCGTTCATTTTATGAGGCTTACTCAACAGCTCGTCAATGAGTTCTGACTTCTCAATCGAAACTGTACCCACTAGTACCGGGCGGCCTAATTGGTGCATGTCCACGATTTCTTCTACGACGGCGATGTATTTCATGCGCTCGTTTTTGTAGATGATGTCTGGATAGTCAATACGCTGGTTGCCACGATTAGTGGGAATAGCCACCACATCGAGGTTGTAAATCTTGGAAAATTCAGAGGCTTCAGTCATAGCGGTACCGGTCATACCAGCCAACTTTGGATAGAGCCTGAATAAGTTTTGATAGGTGATCGAAGCATAGGTCATGGTCTCTTCTTGAATCGGCACACGCTCTTTCGCTTCAATTGCCTGGTGCAAACCATCGCTCCAGCGGCGACCTTGCATCATACGGCCAGTAAATTCATCAACGATGCAAATTTCAGGCTTGCCTTCTTCGTCTGGATGAATAACATACTCAGTATCGATGCGATAAAGCTCTTTGGCCCGCAAGGCTTGCACTAAGTGGTGCGAATAGTTGTGATGCATATCGAAGAGGTCAGCGACATCAAGCATTTTCTCAGCATTGATGATGCCTTGCTCGGTCAAAAGAACGTTGCGTTGTTTTTCATCAACCCAGTAGTCGCATTCTTCATCGTCTTTGTCCTTACCACGTTCAAGGAGTGGGGCCAGTTGCGACATGCGCACATAAAGGTCAGTGTGTGAATCGCGCGGGAACCCAGAAATAATCAACGGCGTTCTGGCTTCATCAATAAGGATGTTATCGACTTCGTCGACGATGGCAAAGTAATAGGGACGCTGCACTAGCTCATCGAGAGACTTGCGCATGTTGTCGCGTAGATAGTCGAAGCCAAATTCGTGGTTAGTACCATAGGTGATATCAGCGCGATAAGCCTGGTATTTTTCATGGTCAGGCTGGTGCGAATACACCAAACCCGTACTGAGACCAAGGAAATTGTAGAGGCGGCCCATCCACTCAGAATCTCGGCGAGCCAGGTAATCGTTGACAGTAACAACGTGAACACCACGACCAGCCAGAGCATTGAGGTAGGTCGGTAAGGTAGCAACCAGGGTTTTACCTTCACCGGTGCGCATTTCAGCAATTTTGTTAAAGTGCAGAGCAGCACCACCCATAAACTGCACGTCAAAGTGGCGCATACCAAGCACACGTTTGCCAGCTTCGCGACAAACGGCAAAAGCTTCAGGCATAATATCTTCTAGAACACGGGCCAGCACAATGTCTTTCTTTGTGCGCATCTGCCCGGGCATCTTTGGCGTTTCGTCAGGTATTAACTTAACGTCTTCAACGTCTTTAAAAGCGGGTTTTACCTTGCAGTTCTTCATCAGTCAGCTTCTGCATCGCTTCGTCAAACGAATTGGCCTTATCGACATAAGGCTGGAGATGCTGTACACGCTTTTCGTTGGTATCTCCGAACAATTGCTTGAGAAAACCTTTTGCCTTCTCTTCCAGAACGTCCAACATCAGCTAAATCTCCCACCAATAGAATGCATCACGGCGTATCTTACCGCTAAAAACAGTTGCGGCGCCGTCAGTACCACGGCTATTTTAACATCTTGCAGTATCCCTCTTGGGAAGCTCGAAGCGCGAAGCCTGCTATCATTTGCTCGTCAAGCGCGTCGAACCGGCAAGGCTAGCAAGAGCTATTGGTAGTTCTATGAACAAAACTGAATATCACGGACAGCAAAAATGAACGAGTCGAACCTCAGCATCGAGCCCAAAGAACAAGCCCCGAACTTACAAAAGAAGGCGCTCTCAGGCCTCTCTCTAGAAGAATTGACTAAATTTGTCAAAGAACAGGGTCTACCAGCATTCAGAGCTAAACAAATTCACACCTGGATTTATGTCAAATATGCAAACTCTTTTGACGAGATGACAGATCTCTCAGTTGAGTTGCGAGAAAAGCTTAATCAAGTGGCCCAAGTGCCCCTGCTTAAAATTGCCCACCTCGAAGTAAGTAGAGACGGCACCCGCAAATATCTCTTTGAGCTACCAGATGGCAAATTAGTCGAATCAGTACTAATGACTTTTCAAGACCGCCCCAGCCTATCAGCCTGTGTCTCGTCACAAGTTGGTTGTGCTGTCGGTTGTACTTTCTGCGCCACTGGCTATTTGGGCTTCAAGCGCAATTTGACCAGCCAAGAAATTGTTGACCAGGCCATGTCAATTCAGCGTGAATCAGGCCAACGCATAGCTAACATCGTGTACATGGGCCAAGGCGAGCCCCTGCTCAACACCGAAGAAGTAATTGCATCTATACATGTTGTTAATCAATCAGTAGGCATTGGTGCTCGCCACATCACTGTTTCTACTTCTGGTGTGGTACCCGGTATCAGACGCCTAGCAGAAGAGAATCTGCCCGTGACACTGGCACTCTCACTGCATGCACCTGATGCTTACACCCGCGAAGAAATTGTACCGATCACTAAGAAATGGCCTATCAACGAAGTGATGGCCGCAGTGCGCGACTACTACAAAACCACAAAACGACGCGTGACCATCGAGTATGTATTGCTTGAAGGAGTGAACGACTCAGTGGAACAGGCCAATCAGCTAGCCGAACTAGTGAAAGATCTGCACTGCAATATCAATTTAATTCCCTTCAACCCCACCAAAAACAACGAAGGCGAAATCATGTATGGTCGCCCCGAACTGCAGGTACAGCACCGCTTTGCTAACGCCGCAGGGCGCACCGGTAAAACTGTCACTATTCGCCTTGAGCGTGGCACTGATATTGACGCAGCTTGCGGTCAGCTGGCTAACAAGTTTGTCCAAAGCTGACACTGCCAAGTTCATAGTCACTAAGTTCATAGACACCCACCTCAGTGCCCAATGAAGGGGTTAAGAGCAAAAAATATTCCACGACGCTAACCAGCATCGTGGAATATAAAGTAACCTGCTTTACTGTCGTTCTAAAAACTATCTATTAGACGAAGCGCTAATAATAGCATTTTGCGTAACAATCTCTTCTTGTTGCGGGCCTTTAGGGCCACCAGCATTGGCTGCATTAGCAAGGCCAACGATTGTTATAAACAAAGCCAAAGCCACTAAACTTAACAACTGTCTCTTCTTTTCGCTCATTTTTCTCCCCGCCAAACTATCAAAATACTAGCAGAGAAGATCTCAGATCTGAGCCACTGACAACACCAGAACAAATTTGCTTTCTTCAATTTTTACAAACATGCTCAATAACCTCTGCAGAAGCAGAATAACTTAAGCTCGTCTTAGCAATATAGCCGAAAGAGAACCCAAAACAGTGAGCATCATTAACGGCAGATAAGCAGCGAGGGTTCCATCTATACGGCCGTTGACAGCCAAGGCCATAGTTATCTCTTGCAAAAGAAAGAAAGTGGCAATCAAGAAACCGCCATAGATTAAGGAGAAATCTGCCCCTTTACGCTTGCGGAAGAACACCATAGGAGCAGCTGCAATAACTAAGAAAAAGCAGCTCAGCGGATAGGCAAAACGGCGATGATATTGCAGAGCAAGAAATGGTGGCACTGCTACCGATGCTCGCTGCAAAAGCTTTATGTTCTCGAGCAATTCGCCACTGGTCTTATCCAAAGTGGTTTTAAAATTCAATCCAATAGTTTTATCTGATTGCACCACAAAGGGCAATTGCATTGACTGAAACTGCATTTGAACCCCACTTCCAGAAGAAAGCGAGAGAGGCTGAGTGCTATCAAACAGCTCAAAAATCTTGCCGTCGTGAAGCGTCCATGAACAGTCAAGCCACTGGGCAGAACCGGCATAAACAAGCTTAACACCGTTCTTGTTGGTCAAGTCAAAACAGACCAAGGTAGAGACTTTCTTACCTTGATCATTGGCCACAACTTGCTCTTTACCCAGTTCAATAATCTTAGAAGTATTAATCACTCTGCCGTCATCAGACTTTTCTTCCAGCCTCAACTCCGAACGCTCAGGAAAGGGCCGCTGGGCTTTATTGGCAGCAATGATAAACAAGCGGCGAGCAAGGTCTCGACACTGCGGTGCTGCATATTCAGAAATGAGAAAAGCCGCTGAAGAGCTAAGAAAACCCATAACAAGAAAAGGAGCAAGCACCCGCTGAAGAGGAACGCCTAGCAATTGCAAAGCCATTACTTCGCAATCACGACTGGAGCGAATCAAAACAAGCATCACAGCCATGACGACGCCGGATGGCAGGCAATAGACCAAACCAGTAGGCAACTGCAAAACCATAATTGTCAAAACCGTCTGCAGTGACAAACCAGATGCTGTCGTCATATCAAGCACATTTTTAAACTCAGCAGTGCCGTAAAAAATACCAATAATGGCAAAAGTACCAACAGCTAGCACCTGCAGAGTCTCGAGCATGATATAACGATCGTAGAGCTTCATTTGGTTTGGCCTCAAAAGCACCAGCGTGTATACATCGTTATATCTTGCTCGATGGGCAGCTCAGCGCTGATAACAGCGGGTTCTTCTCTACCAGCCTGGCTGAGAATATGACCGCTTGAATCGATAATTGTGGACGGCCCCAAAGCGGTAGCAAAGACAAAAGAGCGGTGATTCTCCGCCGCTCGCATAACGCAAAATGACACCATCTGATCACTCAATATTGAGAGGCGAAACCAACTATTGTCGCTTGAATCGGTTAAGACTTCACCGCCAGCTCTAACACCAGCAGAACAAATCTGTGGAGAGAGATTCTCAAAACAAATAACAGGAGTTACCCTTACCTTACCAAGATCAAAAACGACTGGTGTCTCCCCTGAACTGACATCGTTGTACTCTTTACTTAAGCCGTAGAGCAAACTACCAAGTGGCGTCCTTCGAATCCAATCAGGCGTATACTCACCCACCGGCACAAGATAACGCTTGTGATAAATCTCAGGTAAAACTTTGCCGTCTTGGGTAAAGGCACAAACAGAATTAAAAAGTCGCGCCTGGACGTCTTTATCAAAGATTCCCACCACCCAAGCTTGCTTGTTCCTGGCAGCAATTTGCGAAACCATGTTTAGGCAAGCAGCATTGGTTCTGAAATTTAGAGCAATAGACCATTCAGGCCAAACACAAACAGAATTAGCTGGACTCTTTGCACATAACTCAAAATATTTATTGAGCAAATCAGCCACTCCGGCCTGATGCGATTTGACAGAACGTCCCGCCTGCACAGCAGAAAATATAAGTTTTTTCTTCTCAGTAATTCTCTCGCGTTCTAAACGAGAGTATCCAAACCACAAAAGCATCAATGAAACTAAAACAGTCAAAGATGTATGGGCAAAAACCCTTCTTCGATTGGAAAAAGCAATTGCAGCAAACCGCTCTCGGCCCCAGGCATTAGAGGCCAGCAGTGCAGCAAGATTAGCGTTTACCAACACAATCCAAGCACTAATGCCAACTCCACCGATAAGAGAAGCACTCTGCAGCACGACCAATTGCTTGTATTGACTATAGTGCAATGACGACCAGGGAAAACCCAGTAATTGAGTGGTGTTGCACATACGATCTATGAGAACCCAAGCCAGCGGAAGCACCACAAATGTGGGCCAATGCCATTTTTTTTCAAGCCTGACTGGCAACCAGCCACTAACAAGAGGTAGGGCTTTGATGATACAAGGAAAAATCGAGACATACACACCCTGCCAGGCCGCCAGCATAAGCCAGATGGCAACAGCAACAAACTGCGGACAGAAGGCAAACGTGCCTTCGCAATAGACAGAACGAAGTGTAAGGAGCCAACTCAAATAAACCAGGTTATAACCCATACCGAAGCAAAAGCCACGAACACCGGCCAACCAGGGGCTACGGGCAGCAAAAGAGAGCAGGAGAAGACTCGTCGGCAAAAACCAAGGCAAATACCACTGCTCTAGACCAGGAGCAGCTAAACCAAGCCCAGTCAGAGCGACCCGAGTACGGCACAGTGGAAAGAGGAGAAGCCTCATCTCGTTTATGAGCGGAGATTAAACCAGACACTAAACTTCGCAAAAGCAAGGAATTCAACTACACACATTAGCGCACATAGAGTGCTAAATACCAGTAGTCAGGAGCCATTGAAGCATCAAAGATTATCATATTGGCCAGAACGCTAAAAATGTACACATGTCAATTACTCCTTCAATCGATAGACTGACCCAATAATGAAGAAACAGCTTAACGTCAGTTCAGGTAGCCCTTCTAAACGAACAGTCCAAGTGAAAGAATGAACCCAGAAGTCAAATTTCTTACAGACGCTATGGCCGTGCTCTGCTTTTTGATCACGCTCTCTTACTATCTTTTGCTCTTCTATAAGCCAAAGAGACGCAAGGCCGACCGTTCATTTACTAGCCTGACAGTGATTGTTCCAGCCCACAACGAACAGCGCTACATAGAAGCCTGCCTACAATCAGTAATTAAGGCTGAATTTAAAGGCGAAAAAGAAATCATAGTTGTAGACGACGGCAGCACTGACGCCACCGCCGAAATTGTCTCGCGCATAAAGGCAGTAACCCTGATCAGGCAACCGCACCGGGGCAAAGCTGCCACTATGAATATGGCCATTGCTAGAGCCAAGGGCGAGCTTGTTGCCATTATTGATGGTGACACCGAGATAGATGCTAATACTTTAGAAGAAATGCGCAAGGACCTAGAACAAGAAAAAACAGCAGGCACCACCTGCCCTGTGGGAGTGAAAAACCGTAACGCCGGGCTGCTCATGTGGCTGCACGTAGAAGCGCTCTATGCCTCACTTCTGCGCTCAATTATGACTAAAGTAAATGCTAACATTGTCAACTCAGGTCAATGCGGAATGTTCCGCAAAGAAGAGTTGGTCAAGTGCGGTGGCTTTTCCACACGCGGACTTTCCGAAGATATGGACATAGCAATTCGCCTTGTCAGAGCAGGTTATCACCTTGCACTCAGCGAAGGCACAATGGCTCACACCAACATGCCTGACAATTTCGCCTGGTTCTGGCAGCAGAGGCTGCGCTGGTTTCGCGGTAACATAAACATTGTTAGGCGTCATACTCGCCTAAACACTGGAATGATAGATCTCTACAGCATGCCCTTAGTAATATTTGGCTACGTTCAGTCTTTGATTATGGGTGGCTTTACGCTCTACAAAATCATTGACGGATATTGTGCTCAAGTGCAGGCCTCCGGTCAGTTTTTGAACTGGCCCATTGTCGCCTTTCTTATCGATTGGGTATCAGCGGTTGGTACAGTCAAATGGACCTTTAGACTTATGACAGGAGCAGTTCCACTTACTCCTGTCGACTTGATTGGTGCCATCGGCTCACTTCTGACCTATCCGCTCATTGTCATAGCCATTGTCAAATATGATAAGAAACTCGACATCAATCACATCATCCCCTTACTGTTCATGGCTCCGCTCTGGTGGCTATGCATGATCGTTCAAGTAATTTGCATACCGGAGTTATTTAACAAGAAGCAATTTAACATCTGGACAAAACCATCAGTTAACCAACCTCTTCCGGCTCCCAACAAGGCAGCTGCAGGTGTTGAATGAGTACGACCAAAACTAGGCCGGAACCACTTTATGTAGCACAAGTGGCTGGTGTACTGCTTCTCAGCGGCATGCTTGCTATGATTTACACTATATGCTGGGGCTTGGCCATCAAAAATCCTTATGCCGTTGAATACGAAGGCCATGTTTTATGGGCCTGCTTGCAGCTTGCAAAAGGCAGCAACATCTATGATTTAACGGCACTGACGCAAGACCCTTGGAGCGTCGTTATATATAACCCCTTTTATTTTGTTATTGGCGCTCTTCTGCTAAAAGTTTTCGACATGGGTTTTTTACCTTTGCGCATGCTGACTATGACAGCAGCGCTGGTTTGCTTTTTCAGTTTTGGGGCACTACTGAAACGCTGTCGAGTGAGCGATTTTCATATGATCATCGCCCTAGCCATGTTCACTGGCTGCTTACCGGTCCTGCACTGGTCTTCAGTAGCCAGGGTAGACCTTCTGGGCCTAGCCTTATCTGTTATTGCCCTAGAAAGATTTGTCAAAAATTGGTGCGATACCAGCGGCGGTGAGCAGCCCAAATTATCAATCGCTACAGTAATACTTTCAACCTTGGCCTTCTACAGCAAACAGCAATATGTGGTCTTTATGGTTGCCACAGTTGTCTTTGCCTTATACAAGGGGCAAAAGCGCGTGGCTCTGCAGTATCTGGCCTCCTACACTCTACTGTGTTTAGCTATTGCCGCTGCGCTGCAAGCCTTAACAGGCGGCTACTGGGCCCACCTATCTTACGCTGCCGGCCTACCCTGGGAATGGGGCACAATCAAACTATTTCTTTTCCCCTTCCTTTTAGATGCAAAAACCCTAGCCGCGGTCAGTATTATTGCCGCCGCCACCTTCTGGCATAAACACAAAGTAAGCAACAACTTACCAACTAAATCACAAAGTATTGAGGCCCTGCCAGCTATACTGCTGCTTTGCTCCATACTGCCTGCACTCTATACCATGGGCCTGCGTGGCGCCTTTCACAATCACCTGCTGTGCGGTGAATTCGCTCTCTTTTGGCTAGGAGCACTTAAGCTAGAAAAGCTCCCTCAGAATTTCGCCACAGCAGCTATTTTTGCCAGCGCTGCAAGCTTGGCACCACTTCTAGACTTTACCAACGCTATGGCTTTCTGCCACGGACTGCGGGCTGATACAAAACAAACCATAAGCATGCTAAGCCAGAGCTGCACAGACAAACCCCTACTACTTACCGAAGACCCTTCACTCGCCATATTTGCCGGAGTCAAACCAGCAATGGTTGATGCCACCACAATTTTAAATATTGGCGCCCTGCACCCAGGTCAACTCGACCTTTTGCTGCAAAGGCTCGATCAGAAAGCTTACGGGGCTGTCATCATCAATGCTCACGATGCCAGTGAGCATAAAGAGCAGATCTGGAGAGCCCCCGTAGTAAATGCTATCCTGAAAAATTACAGCCCGGCAGGAAAATCTGGCGGCAATGGTATGAAGCAAGTGGTATTTCTGCCAAATAAGCAACTTTAAGCAGCAGGCAGCAGGAATTAGAATTAAGTAAGCATGGACAATCTTGAAAAACAGCACTCGAATCAGGCTATCCTGACTAGCCTAACTAGCTGACAAGCAGATAAGCAAGGATAATTTCACCACCGAGATTTTAGAAGTGACTGTGCAAACACTGTTAGTACCATCAAAGCAAACATTTCTTGAAGCCAAGGAAGCTGATAAATTTGCCGCTGCGCACCTAGAGCAGCGAGCACCGTTCTTACGTCGCCTTGCTGCTGTCACTTTGTATGACTATATCGCCTGCCTTTGGCTCGTCACTATCGCTGTTGTCGCCTGTCGCATTGTGCTTGGTGCAGATGGCGCTAGATTAACAGCCCACGCACCGATTCAACCTCTCACCCTGCTGATCTTCTTATTTAGAGATAGTTTTTTCAAAGGATACGGCCTAGGCAAAGGCTTACTTGGTCTAGCCTTGGTAGACCAACAAACAAGAGGACCAGCCACTATAACTCAAGTGCTCATGAGAAACTTAGTCTTCTTTGCTCCCTATTTTATCTATCAACTGGCAGTACCAATATGCGGGCAAAACCTGCTAAATAGCCTGCAATTTTTTGCAGTTGCCTACACGTTCTTGGTACTTCTAGTCGAAACCATTTTAATGCTTAGCGGTAGTGGAATGCGGCTAGCAGACAAACTTTCTGGAACAATAGTGGTGCAACTCAAGACCCCAGATCTGTGCTAAATACTAAGTTCGAAAACCTGCTTACAAATAGTTTTGCCTTTCTACTCTTCATACTCTGCCTGAGCAAGTTCGGCGCAAATATTGATCACACTTTGCAATGCGGCGATACCGCCTGGTTAATAAAGACCGGTCAATACATAATTGCCCACGGTATTCCCGCCTCAGATTGCTTCAGTTTTACTTGCCCAGAACGTCCCATAGTAATTTACCAATGGTTGTTTGCCACGGCTCTAGGTGTACTCTTTCAGCATGGCGGCCTCTGGCTAGTCGGGCTAGCCGCTGGCATCGTGACGGCCCTTATTTATCTATGCTATCTGCCAGTCTCAATGATAAGACAGGGGGTCAAGCCTATCTATGTCTTCGGCCTACTCAGCCTGGTCTGTAGCCCCATATTTTTCTGGGCCCGCCCCCAGTTAATTTCATTTCTCTTAATTGCAATATTCACTATTGTTCTTGAGCGTTTTCGCAGTCACGGTTACAGCAAATCTCTCTGGCTACTGCCACCACTAATGGTGCTATGGGCAAACACACATTCTTTTTGGTTCATTGGTTTAGCAATGGTAGCCACCTATCTTCTGATAGAGCTAGCGCAAAAGCAGTGTCAAAATCGCAAGAGTCTAATCTCTCTGCTATTTGCCTGCATCGGGGCGATACTGCTAAACCCCTATGGCTTTGGCCTGATTACCTACAATCTTTCATTCACCACTGAACCAGACTTTGGTTCAATTAGAGAACTACAGCCAATTCTGCTCACCCATCCGCGATTTTTTATCAATCACTTGCTGTACCTAACCTTGGCCTGGCTAGCCATTCTCAGGGGGCACCGCAGCGTACCCCTGGCCGGGTTGATTTTAGCAGCAGTAGCTTGCAGTGCCGCCCTGATGTTCTACCGCTTCGTACCGGTGGCAATACTGCTTACCTGGCCCTACATGGGTTTGGCTCTTAGTAAAATGACAATTTTCAATAGCGACCAGACTAAAGTTTCAAATTTAGCAAGCTGGGGTTTGGCCGCCCTAGCAATTAGCTGTGCAGTGTTTTCCTTCCTGCAGCGCTTTCCACTAGGACAAGCCGTCTGGTTTACCAACTCAGACAATAATCTTGAAACCACAACTTTTCTCAAACAACACCCCGATCTCACCAAGAATATGTTTTGCGACCCGGCCATAGGTAATACCCTAATTTTCGAGAATCTCAGCCCAGTCTTTATTGATACACGCTTTGATTTTTACGGCCGTAAATTTTGCACTGAATACATCAACTGCTTCAACGCCGATGAGGGCTGGCAAAGCTACCTGGCGAAGTGGCAAGTTAGCTCACTGTGCGTAGACGACACTTATCAAATTTATCAAGCCCTATTGTCTTCACCAGACTGGCTATTGGTTTTTGACGACCACCATTTCTCGGTTTGGCTACCTAATAACGAAGCCGGACAGAAGAAGCGGCGAGAACTAGTCACCAGCATGGGCGGCCGAGAACTTAGCAATTTAGCTCTGCAGAGGCGCCACGAAATGCCAGAGCAGCTTTGTCGAAAACATGCACTTACGGCAATCTCTTATTTATCAACTGGGCAAAAACAACTGGCCTTGCAAGAAGTAGAAAGTGGTCTGAGCTGGTCAAAACAGGGCAAGCTAACTGCTTTTCTCGAACGGCTCAAAAAACACCTGCAAGAGAATTAGGGCGAACTAGGGCGAATTAGAGTTTATGTTAGCCGACATTGGCTAAAGCCCGGCCCGTGCCGGAGGCAAAAGCCAGCGACTCTTCAGGCAATGCTTCAAAGAGAAACTTACCGCTTTCAACTTTTACTCTGCCCCAAGGGATACCGGGCTCGTGGTCAAAGACCACAAGCCAATTTTGTTCAGCTGCCCGAGCCAACCACTCAGACTTGATGTCACAACTAACCAAGGGATAATGGTCATAACCCATGACCCAAGGAGGAGTAATGTGACTCTTGGTGGGAAGAATATCAGCGAAATAAACGCCTTTTTCGCTTTCTGACTCGAAGTACACAACTTGATGATGACTGGTATGCCCACCTGTGACTTTCACCCAAATACCAGGCACCACTTCGTAATCGCCATCGACAAACAAAATTTGATTATGCTCTTTCAGTGGCACAAAATCATCTGGCCTATAGCTGGCCTTAGCTCTAGCATTGGCCTTGAAAGCAAAATCCCATTCGCCTTTTTGCACGACATACTGAGCATTAGGAAAAACCGGGACAAGCTTGCCGTCTTTAACCATGGTGGCACCACCGGCATGATCGAAATGCAAATGCGAAATAACGACAAAGTCAATGTCTTCAGGCTTAAGGTTGACTTGATCAAGAACAGTAGCTGAGCTGACCAGTGACTTGAGGCCGTAGCGCGCTCTCTCTTTATCACTCCAGCGGTCACCCATGCCAGTTTCAATCAGTACTTTCTTATCGCCTGTATCGATAAGAAGTAAATTGCAAGCAAGCACAACGCGGTTGTCTTCGTCTGCGGGACTTGTCTTACTCCACAATGCCTTTGGCACCACGCCAAACATGGCGCCACCATCAAGCTTGAACACGCATTCACGAATGATAGAAAGATCGAATTTACCGAATCGCAATAGGCCCCCTAGAAGTTAGAACAGCAGCTATTTAATTTCTCGTGCCGTTTTTCATTTTAGCAGCTTCTTTACTGCGAGCGCGGCGGCCTTTCTTACCCTTACCCTTACCCTGACGTTTAATCATCGGTACCGGAGCATTTATTGGAGCTGGCAAACAGGTTTCAAATGGCGTTACTACATGCAAATCAGCATGACACTTAGCTATCTCGCCTTCAACCGGATCTTGAGCCCCTGCTTGTGCCGCTTCTTGTGCTTCTTCTTGCAGTTCCAGCGCTTCAACAACCTGCAAGCGCGCAAGCAGTTCATCTATCTCAGGAATATTGTCGCTCAATGCTACAAGAGGTGGCATCAAAGCTATATCCATGAAATCTGCAGCCATATCGGAAAAATCCGCTGTATCGATCGAATCCATAGCGATAACTTGATGCGTGTCGTGATGCATATATTGAAGTGCATATTCAACATCTTCCGGACAATCGAGAGCCAAGCCCGAAGCTAAAGGTGCATCTAAAGCATTGTCGTAAGCGCCGACGTAAATTACCTGGCTTTCATAATGATCAGGGAGATGAATATCGCCAAAGTTCAAACTGAGTTCAAATTCTTCTTGACTCAGTTGCGGCGTCGGCGCAGCCAAACGCTTAGTGAGAGCGGCTTCATCAATACCGCTAGATCGCTCTCCGAACCAGCGCGACCGAGAAGTTTGCTGGCGCTCTCGCATAGCTGCATAGTCTCGAGATTCACTATCAATACGAGCTCGCAAATGATTGAGGTCAAGTTTGTTGGTCGCTTGAACTTCTAGCCGGGCGCGAGTAGCTACTAACTTGCGCTTCTCTAAGCGAACATGGTCGTGATTATGGTTGACGCTATCTGTCTTGGTTGACTTTTTGTCGCTAGCTTGATTGTTGCCAACTAAAGTATTCCAAAGACTAGATAACATCGCCATAGAGCAACACCCCTCAATATAATCCGCCGCCAGCGGGTCTCCAGCAAACCACTATACAACTTGATATTTTCGAATCAATAGTATAATCCGCAGTTTTTTGCTCTATGACAGAGCATTCATTTACGAAGCGCCAAAAGCCGTCACGCAACATAACAAAATCAATGAATTTACTCCAAGCTAAAAGAGGGTTTAACATCCGTCAGCGCACACTCAGAACTAGGCAATCTTGCAATTATGAAACTGACTTGAACAATAAATGACCAAGCCTGCTCCTTAAGAGCTAAGATAAAGATGTGACAACACCAACCAGTGGTGATTCTCTTGCTCAAGCTCAATCGCTTGCTCAAACTAGAGACAAGTCAGGTATTAACGTCAAGCAGCAAGCCTCCTAGCTCAGGCCTGATCACAGTAGCTTTGCTTCTATTTAGCCTGACCGTGCTAACTGCAACACCTTGCGCGGCCAACAAACCACTAACAAAAACAGTTGATAAGTTCGAATTCAAGGTCGAATTCAACGGCACTAGTACTCTTCTAATTGCAGACGATGGCGCGATTTGGCGAGTTCCGCGCAATGGCATCACCTACTACTGCATGGCTCCAAGCTGGGAAATAATCGTTTTCAACCATGCCACCAAGCACGGGCGAGTCTTCCCACCTCAATACTGGCTCAACAAGGTAGAAGGTAAAGAGCCGATCCATATCAAGTCAAAATCGGTCATTCCATCTTATTTTAACGGCATGCCGGCTAAAAGTCTCTATCTAGAAATTGAACCAAGAGAATCTCTAAAAAACCAAGGCGAATTTTTCTATCGAAGTAGCACACAAAGGACAAAAGAATTTTCACAGATGGAAATACTTGAGCTACAAAACAAAAAAATTGCCAAGCAAACCCTTGATTTTATACGATGGAGATTCTCCATGCCGTTTCTCAGTGGGCCACTGCTAAAGTCTACTAACATTTATCCAGACGGCAAGCGCGAGACGACAGTAAATGTCACTTCTGTTTCACGCACTACCATTCCGCTCAGCGAATGGCGGGCGCCAAAGAACTTCAAACTAGTAGACAGCACAAGCAAAGTTAACAACGAAAGAGCAAAGTACAAAAATGCAGCTGAAATGTTTGATAGTTTAATGCCATAAAAGTTGAACAGCTTAGCCTCAAAAAAAAATTTAGAGCACCACTAATGGTGCCCAAACAGAACCAGCGAATCAGACGTTCAAATGACGTTTCAAGTAAATTACACAGATAAACACTTTTACCTCTTGGCGGCTAGAAGCAAGGTTATTCCGGTTATGCTATTGAGCAATTGGTGGATTGGAGAGAACTTTTCATGGCGACTTTATTAGAACAATTGCGGCAAATGACTAAAGTAGTGGCCGATACAGGCGAATTTGAGTCAATCGTCAAGTACAAGCCCCAAGACAGCACAACCAACCCATCACTAATCATGGCCGCAGCCAAGATGCCCGCCTATGGCGCTCTGATAGACAGCGTCATTGCTGATGCTAAAGCTGCACTGGGCACAGACGCAGACAAGAAGAAAATCGTCGATATGGCCTTTAGCCACTTGGCAGTTGCCTTTGGCAAAAAAATCTTAGAAATCATCCCTGGCAGAGTTTCTACCGAAATCGATGCCCGCTTGTCATATGATACAGAAGCCACAATCAAACAAGCCCGCGAAATTATTGCTCTTTATGAAAAAGATGGCTACACCCGCGAGCGCATCTTAATCAAAATTGCTTCAACCTGGGAAGGCATTCAAGCAGCTGAAACCTTAGAGAAAGAAGGCATTCACTGCAACATGACCCTTCTATTTGGCATGCACCAAGCAGTAGCATGCGCCGAAGCCAAAGTTACCTTGATTTCACCCTTTGTTGGTCGCATCTTAGACTGGTATAAAAAAGACACCGGCAAAGACTACACAGGGGCTGAAGACCCAGGCGTGAAATCAGTAACAGCCATTTACAACTACTACAAGAAATTCGATTATGAAACAGTAGTAATGGGTGCTAGCTTCCGCAATATGGGTGAAATAACAGAATTAGCTGGCTGTGATTTGCTCACGATTTCACCAAAGCTACTTGAAGAGCTAAACTCCACCGAAGGTGATCTGCCCCGCAAATTAGATGCTGCCGTGGCCAAAGCTTCGACCATTAACCGCATCGAAATGAACAAAGAAATTTTCACCAAGATGCACACTGAAGATCGCATGGCCAATGAAAAGCTTAAAGAAGGTATTGACGGCTTTAGTGCGGCTTTGGTCGATCTAGAAAAACTTCTAGCTGAAAAGGTCTAAAAACCAGCACGCTCTGTTCAGATCTGTCATAGTGAAGTCACATTCGGCTGATCTAAGATTGACGACTCAGCTAAACCGTTTGTCCCTGATCAACGGTGAAAAAATGAGCCAGTACCAAAACATCTTGCTAGCCGGTCTGCCTATAGCAGTGTCTACTGCCATAACAAACGCTGCAGAATTTATGCACTATGATCTGCGCGACAAGATCATAGAACCTAACATACCGATTAAATTCATCCATTTTATTGAAACGGGTGTGATGTCACTGCTTAAAGTGATGGACGACGGTTCACGAGTTGAATTGGCTACAATCGGCAACGAGGGAATGCTCGGTGTTCCAGTGGCAGTGGGTATTGACAGCGTTTCCGCTTTAGTAATGTGCCAAGTAGAATCATCGGCCTGGCGCATTCCCGTCGACACCTTCGACACTCTAACAAAGAGCTATCCGGCCTTGGCACAGTTAAGTTTGCGCTATGCCATGGCACTGTTCGAGCAAATTGCCCAGACTACCGGCTGCAATCAGACCCACTCAGTTGATAAACGCTGTGCTAAATGGATTTTGCTCACCCATGACCGCAGTAAAAGTGACACATTTCCTATGACCCAAGAGTTTCTAGCAAGTATGCTGGGAATCTCTAGAACTCTGGTAAATGCAACAGCCGTGAGCTTATCAGAGCGAAAGATCATTTCTTATGTGAGAGGAAGAATCACAATTCTTGATCGCAAAGCACTCGAAAACGAGTCATGCGAATGCTATTTAGCCCTTGGGGAGCTCTACAAGAAATCAATGCACCCAGCTGCACCTCTGATTGGTGTCTGATGGCTAACTACTGAAGCGGGCTCATTCTCTCAGACCTAACGTCGTTAGACTCTGTTAGTGCTGGAGAATGGAATGAACAATATTGGTAAGCTACTGCTCTCTGGTTTCGCTGGTTTCGCTGGTTTGAGCGCCCTACCAGCAATTGCCCTCGAGCACCGGACCTACGTATACGAGAACAAAGTAATCTCTGCCCCACTTAGAACAGTTTGGCAAGCGGTGAAAGCACAGAAAACCAACGATCCAGAGCATCGACGAGTAATCTCTACAAGCGGCCCGGTCAGCGTCGTTGAAGAAAAATTCAGTCACATTCCAGTTCTAGGAACAGTAACCTGCCAATATACACAGCAAGAGATGCCCGGTAATAAACTTGAATACAAGATGATTAGTTCCGACAAGTTTGTGGCCTTCGAAGGTGAGTGGGAATTGACGCAAATGCCTGATGGTCAAACATCCGTAAGGCTTAGTTCATTCGTAGACAGCGGGTTAAAACTACCCTTTGCTGACAAGATCACACGTGCAAATACCAAGCGTTCGGTGACAGCGCGCCTAGTCGAGATAGAGCAATGGGTCAATAGCGACAAGAAATCGCGCCTTGCTGCTAAATAATAGCTATTTTAGCCAACTTTAAACCAATGTTTAGGCAACAAAATGCGGCACAAATAGTGCTTTGCGACCAGTAATTTTGCTTTGATCGGCACGAATGCCAATACCAACGGCACGGTGGTTGACAATCCAACTACCGACCAGCAAATTGAAGTCTTCAAACTTAGGCATAGCCTCATAAGCTTGCACTATAAAGCCACGGTCGGAGAATTCTCCGCTACTCTTCTCACTGTTAGAGCCGTCATCGGGAAATACTATTTCAATATTGGCACCTTCTCTGCCAAATATTGCTTTGCGTACATGGGGTCGTTGACAGAGTTCAGCAGCAGCACCATCGTTTTCAAAGTAAGTTTCTAGCAACAACGGATGATTAGGATACATCTGCCAAAGCAAGGCTAGGCAGGCCTTTGAGCCAAGTAGGCTCTTCCATGCGGGCTCGATAAAAGCCGTCTGATTACTGAGCAACAGTGGCAGAAACGAACTCTTTCCATTTTTATGCAACCGCTCTTCATCGATAAATATTTGCTCCCATGGATAAAGTTTGAATAGAGTCTGAACCGCTAGACCGTCCAAATCACACAGGCGAGCGTCATCTGTATCAGCAGTAGATTTGTCCGCAGCAGCTGTGCGCTTTAAATCGTTAATTACAATCAGTTTTGATTGGAGGCCAGCCAGTTGTGAACAGCCATAAAGGTACTTCACCGTCTCGGCGTCTTCTTTAGCATGGCGGTAGTAACCGAAATGAACTAAAGCATCTGAACTAGAAGAAGCCTGAGACCAAAGTGGCGGATTGAGCGCTTCTAGCAAATTGTCTTGGATGAAATTGAACTGATCTGACTGCTCAATTTTTCTAATTTTAAATTCGCCACTATCGCACATCGCTTGATACCAAGCCATCTGCAGCACCGCCGACTCGGGTAGTCCAGTCGGTGTATCGAAGTTCAACTCAAAAAGCTTTATGCCATTGCCAGACACTGCTAAATCTAAGCGACCGTACAATGAGCGGTCAAGGCGCTGCCAGGAAAGACGAATGGCCTGGCGAAAAGCTTGAGGAACAAGCAGTTTCTCCATTAGTTCATCAGAATTTGGTGCCGTACAAACATGCGCCACCATATCTAATGCCAACTGATTTATTTCTTCAGTAGCCTTAGCTATTGCCTTTATCTCAGCAACACTAAACTGGAGACAAAAGGGTTGCGGAATTGCTTCCACCCAATAAGCAGGATTATCTAGAAGGGCGACATTAAAGCCAAGAGCTTGAGCTTCTTCTCGCCAATTGGCACGGCTTTGAAAATAAATACCCTGCAAATTGGACCTCGACAACTAGCGGCTAGCCACCAAATCTTCTGCTCATAGCTTCGTAGCTGGTGCCATTAAATATATCATCCATGACTGAACCAACAGCTGCAGAATCTTTTGCCATCACGCCTTCGGCTAGTTTGGTTGTAGTGGCAGCATCCATGTTGCGGGGAAGACCAACTTTCATCTGCAACAATGCCATGCCTCTAGCGGCAGGGGCCTCAATGTGAGAGGCGCCATCGAGCAACAGGTTGCGCATTGCGCCCGGATGGGCCATTGCTTCCGCGGCAAGCTTAGCACCGCCGGCCTCAACTGCGACCGCTGCACCTTTGGCTGCACCGCTGGCAGCTAATTCAGCAGTCAACAAACCGGCTCCTGATTTACCTCTGGTCATGGCCAACATACCGACCGCCATTGTAGCTCCGGCCACTTCGTGATGCGCGTATGCATCTTCAAAGAAAGCAGCGACGTTAGACTGCACGCTCGACTCTTTGTGATTGGCATCGGTGCGTTCAAAAATAGGCATTGGTCAGCTCCTCAAAGAAAATTGCGTTCGGTGGTGAACGATTTCACTTTATGGTCAAAGTTTGGCTTTTTCTGGGCGCTGCAGTGGGGGAACTACGAAATGCCTGAATATTGCCAAAGTTTCCGCTCATGCTAAAGCCGCGGCCTGTTCCCTGGCTTCAAAAATGCTAATTCTGGGTACGAAACTATAGCCCTTACTAGCTAGTAACTAACAGTGACCTCCACCAGGCAAACTCCCGAGCTACAAGAGAAAAAGGCCGAGCAAGTGCTTGGCCAAAGCGATGGCGTGCTGGGAAGCCAGACGATTACCAAGCCTGAAGACAATCGCATTTTTCTAGTTGATAAGTCACCAACAACCAGGGTCAAATCACTAGATTTTGCCAAAGTCGACATTTACCAGCCGCAGCCAGGCAGCGATCACTCATTGGGCCCTGACCGCCGCCCCTACATACCAGGAGATAAAACCACAAACGAAGTAAAAGCCTCATTTGAACTGCGTTTTGACAATTTCGACAAAATCTCTCTAACTTCAGCAGAGAAGCTCGACTTTCATATTAACAAAGCAATAGATACAAGCAAACTCACCCAACAGAAACTAGAAAATACTGGTGCTGATGCCAAACTTGAGCGACCCCTATCAGAGAAAGAACTCCCAGATAAAGATCTGCCATCTAAAGACACTGCCGAAAAAGTAAATTCGGAAAAACCAGTCATCGACGAATATATAGTCAAGCCTGGTGACAGCTTGGCTAAAATCGCCAAAGATCTAGCCGGCAAAGAGGGCACGCCCCAAGATACTGAGAGAATAATCAAAGAAATCGTCCAACTCAATGGCTGGAGAGATGCAAGTCATCCTATCCATCCAGGCGACCGGGTAAAAGTGCCCGGTGACAAAGCTTCCGAAGCCAAACCAGAAGACCAAAGGCTCCAAGAAGCCAAAGAGAAGCTAACTAAGCAAGCCGAGGAAAAATTCAAAGACGACCCAGCCAAACTGGCCCAATTTAAAGAAAACATGCGGCTCTTTGAAGAGCGTGCCGAAAGAGACAAACTCAGCCCTACTGAAATCGCTAAAACTTATAAAGAGATTGATCGTCTGCTTGAAGCAAAAGGCGACAAACCACTAAAACCAGAACAACGAAAAGATCTGGCAGAACAAATAATCAGACAGGCAGCCGACCCCACCACCATCGACCAAGGTGGTCATAACACCTGCAATATGGCCACCGTCGAGACCCGCATGTACACCCGCAATCCATCAGATGCGGCAAGGCTTGTAACTTACGTTGCCTTAACTAGTCAGTACGTCGCCACAGATGGCCGCAGGGTACGGGTCAACCCTGGCGCCCACGATGAAGCCCGTAACCCAGCAACCATCGACGGTGAGCGCAGTCACGCTAGTGAGATCTTCCAGGTCACTGGCGTCAATCTGCACATTGACCAAGAAAACCGCAAGACCAATCCCCGAGGGCAGTTGCGCTACGAGCAACATCCCACCCAGCCTGGTTCTGGAGACACCGGAGAGCGCATCATTGACTATGGCAGCAAACCGCCTAAGGTGATAGACGATCACCCGCAAATATATGATGAAAACCTAGGCAACTTGCGCGATGTCTATTCAGCCATTACTGGCAAAAAAGAAAACGGCATAGTAATTGCCCATGACGCCCTTCAGAGCAAGGGCTAAACGATGCTCTGGCTCAAGCGAAAAAAGACGGCAAAATGCCACTGATTGTGTGGGTCGACACGAATATGGAACCATTCTGGACCGATTCAGGTGCAGGCAAAGCCGGAGGCTCAGGCGGCGGTCACGTGGTGACGATAACCGACTATAACCCAGGACCCCCAGCGAGAGTCACTGTCGACAATCAGTGGGGTAAGGGTGCCGACCATGACGCAACAAGGCCGATATCGGTGCACGACCTCTATCAGGCAATAAAAGACAAAGACCACGGCATTAGTGAACTAGAAAAAGATGTGAAGGCGGCCAAAGATGCCGGCCATCCAGACACATACAAAGAGCTAGATCTTGCCCGACTGAAGTTCCAAGATGCCAAAATTACAAAAGAAGACTACGAGAAAGAAATCACTCGCCTCTCAAAAGAAGTGGCCAAGATGCCAGACGGCGATGAGAAGAAACAGGCGACGGACAAGCTGCGCGACACAATGAACAGCCTAGAACCAGCTGCCGCTCTGCGCCTATTGAGAGAACAGAAAAAAGATGGCATGCTCGACGACACAGCCTACAAAGAAGCTATCAATCAGCAAATTGATATTTTGATTGGTGTGCGAGAGGCTACCAAGCAAATGGGCCAATGGCAGAAAATAGGCAAACCTATTTTCGACCAAGGCGTAGCTGAGCTAATGGAATCAATTAAGGACTTTTCAGAAGAAGAAGTTAAAGCTATTCGTGACAACTTGAAAGCAAGAAAATAAATTGAATCAAGCAGAGACTAAAGAGGAATGACAATGGGCCCGCTGGAAGATATACAGACAAAGAATGAACCAGTAAGAATGGAACGTCGAGACGCTGCTGAAGAGCAACGACGCAGGCTCTTTGATGAGTTGATGCAAGATGGCAGAGACAATAGAGATGGTGGCGCCAGCGGACGCAAAACAGGCGGCATACAAGTAATCGACCGCGGCCAAATCTCAAGTATGTCTATGCCAGCGGGCTTCGAAAAAGGAAAAACGGTTGGTGGCACTTATGCCAACGATTCTTTTCAGGAATATCATCTAAGTTCAAACGCCAATGTCAAATTTTACTTCGAATATCGCGGCCGAAGAATGGGCGTTGAAAGTTCAAAAGTATTCCACGACACCCTAGAAAAACCACCTCATGCTTTGGCAGCGCAAGAGCTAGAAAGTCTGCATCAAGTGCTTGGTGCTAACCGTTCTAACAAAGACGATTTTAAAATCAACTCGGCCAGAACCGAAGATTTGAACGGCAAACGCGTGCTCACAATCGAAGGTCGCTATCCGCGCCACAATCTCTCAGCCCGTACAGTGTTCGTTGATTCTGATGGCACCGGCAGTGCCGTCCAAGAGATTACTTTCCAGGCACCGACAGCAGAATTCTTCAAAAACACAGCAGCAAGTCTAAATGCGCTTAAATCAATTAAGTGGAAATAGAAATACGCATAAACTAGAGATTAAATGGCGAATAATCGAGAAATTCCACTTCAGCACAAGGAAGAGGAAAGCGTTGCCAGCGCTCTATATCTAAGGTCCAAAATCTATTTGTGCCACCGGTTTGATTTTCTCCATCTTCTTGGTCAAAGAGAACTTCCGCCACACCTGTAATTTGCAGAGCTTGTTGCTTGGCAAAATCAATTAGAATTACACCGGCTCGATTGTTCAATTGCAAATTACCAAAAGTATTGAACATGCCATTGCCAGCATAATCGGGCACACGGATGCGCCTTGGGCTAACAACTTTAGCAAAACCAGGATTGCCACCACGATGCGAAACATCGATGTTAGCCGCAGAAGTATCGGCAGCAAAGGCGGCATAGCTGCTAGCCACAAATAAAGTATCACTGTTAGCAATCAGTTCGACTTCAGGAAAACCCAAGTCGACTCCCACAGTAAGACTCGACTCTGCCCCGCTATCAGCTCCACCAGCCATCCGCACTATTCTTCTCTGAATATATTTAGGACAAAGTGGAAAAGACTTTTCTACCGATATCACTAGATCACTCGACTGCAAAGCTGCTCGTCCGTTGATTTTAAGTCGTCGCCTTGTTTCCAGCTCAATCATCAGCGTGCCTATGCGAGCATCGCTGGCAAGATTATCTAACACCGGATCGCCCTTTGCCACTGCCGCTTGCTCTAAATCAATATGAACCGTATGGCTGTCAGCAGCCCGCATAAAACCAATGGCACCAAAAATCACCGAGGCCCAAAGAGAACCATCCTTCGCCCCTGTACCAACTGCCACCAGAGGCTGCCGAGCTATAAAGTTCAGGGCACCCTCTAGTATTTCAGCCTTAACCACAGCGCCATTGGCCCTAGCGCGGGCAGACTCACCTGCCCGCCTTTGAACTTCAACTTCACCTTGATGAAACGGACCGTTTGTCATGACCTTACACTCTTTTAGAAATTCAAAATAGTATAGCCATCGCTGACAAGCTTACGCAGGCTAGGTAAACCAGTTGTACCCGGCACAGCATTGTCTTTGATCAACTCCAAACCTTGCTTTTCTACATCGGCTGTCGCCCCAAATACATCAGCACAGCCGCAAGAGACACCAGCAACTTTATCGCGCACGGCTTCATAGAGTTCATGAGCAGGATGATCTTGCTTACTCAACTCACCAACCCAGCGTGTGCCTGCACCTTGGAACAAAAGAGTGACTTCGTCGCCTTGTTGCTTGAAGTCATAAGTGGCAGCAAGGGCGTTAAAAACCCGACCGAGAGACTCTTCGCCGCCGTTCTTAGGGTCAGAATATACTATTACTGCTGTCTTCATGGTGAAACTCCTTAATGCTCTTATGCTAGGGCCGGATAGTAACGGCCAAAATGCGTACCGAACGTTCGGTACAATACGAATGTACCAGAACGATCGGTACACTGTCAAGCAAGTGATCATAAAAGTTGAAAGCAAAATAGTCAGAACTTAGAAATCCTCAACTGCCAAACAGCATAGAGGGTATCTCTCGAACAACACGCTTGAAAGGTGCACGATTACCCAAGGCGCGAGAAACAACCAACGCCCCTTGAATAGCAATCAAAATGTTTTCAGCTCGCTCCCGGGCGACTTTCTTTGGCAGCCCCGACTCTATACCAACCTCAGAGATTGCTTGAAGCCAGCGATCAATAGATGCACCAATCAACTCTTGAAAGAGTTCACTAGCATCACCAAGGGTAAGTCCTTCTATCAGACAACCCTTGTTGCCGCTGTCATAGAAATCTTCTACGACCTTAGCCATATTGGTGAGCTTCTGCTTAGGACTACCATTGGCTTTAAGAGGTGCGATAAAGTGTTCGTCAACTGCTTGATCAACCAACATGAGCACTTCTCGAGCCATCTGTTCCTTGCCTTGAGGGAAATGATGATAAAGACTAGCCTTTCCCAGACCGGTGGCTTCAGAAATGCGCGCAATAGTTACACCGTCGTAGCCAAACTTGCGAAAGAGCTCAAGCAACTCCGGTAAAATTGTTTGTCGAGACGCCACCAAGAACCTCTCCAATGAATAATCACTCTCTGCATCTTACCGAACGCTCGGTACGCAGTCAAATGGTTATCCCTTTTCAGAGATGCTGGTGGCTTTTAAGACTCTTAGTGCTTGACCAATTGCTTTAGTTCGAGCTCTGCTGCCAACCAATGCTCTACGTCATTGCCGTGAACATGGGCTGCACTCTGCCACATTTCATAGGCTCTTTCGGCAACCTGCTGAGGTGTAACAACGGCGACTGCGGTAACAGCAGGGGCAGTGGCCAGAGTGGTCACTGATGGAGTAACAACAACAGGGGCAGACGCTTCTGGCGTAATAGTAACATTAGAGACAACGTGCTCAACAGTTGGCGAGGATGGCTCAGTTACTGGCGCTTTAGCAGCAGTGGCTTTAACTGTTTTGGCCTTTGTAGTTTTTGCTTTAGAAACTGTCATTTCAATCTTATCCTCACCGTGGTGCACTAAACGCTTTGCCTGAAACACGATATATACGAAGTACGTGCATTCGAAAACGTTCTTTTATCAATGCAATACTAGCAGTGCTGAAATCACATGTATTGGCAGAAAAGCCTACTGTATCTTGATTTAGCGTGTTTCTAAAAATTCAGCAACAGAGTAATCTCTCTACACAAATAACAAAGTTGAAAGTGAAACAAGCCATCACAGGAAGTGCCAATTTATACAGAGAAATGAGCCTATGACTGTTTTTGTCTTTTCTTTTCGGGATACAGAAACTTAAGCAAGTGTGTAATTCTCTCAAGCAGCTGAGCTTGAACCATAGGGTCTTGCGAGCACGAAGCAAGTTCATACTGGCTAAAGAGCCTAGATACTCGTTTACCATCTTTAGACACTATCGACAATGCGACAAAGAGATCGTTGCTCTCAGGTAACCAACTAGCAGTTATGCTTGGAAGCTTGTCTTCTCGGCAAATGCGCTGAATAGCAGTTTCAACCCAGGCCGCGCCGGCACTATCAATATTATTCACACTGTTACTCACGCTTTCACCAATTCCTTAATGGCCTCATCAATGCCAATCTGTTCTTCCCGAATAAGAGCTTGTAGGCGCAAGGCCTTTAGAAGTACCTCGGCTGTGACAACATCAGTTTGCAATAATGCACGCCCCAGAGGTATTGCATATAGCCGACTATCCACTAGGGCCTCAGCAATGACAGCCTCTTCGACCAACTCTGATTGCACTAGTAATTCACCAAGCTTGTAACTCTCACCAGCCACAAAGCCCTGACAACTCTCTTTCAGGGCCGCTTCAAACTCACGCCCAATCCACGTTAGCTCAGCTTGCTTTCTGATATAAGGATTGCGATGCTGCATGAGCGCAACCAGAATATCGACTGAAACATCTAGCTCTTTCAATCGAAAAGCAATGGGCAGTTCGTCATCTAAGGCTAGCCGCTCCAAGATGGCCGTTGGCGTAGAAAGATTAGTGGCCACGGCGAGGCGCACAAGGCGATTAGGATCAGTGGCAAGTTCATCCAATATACTGGTCGGAGTCTTACTATTTGCAGCTACAGCTGCACGAATTGCCACAGGCGGAAGACCATGTTTTTGTAATTGCTTTTCATCAAGGAGCTTGAAATAGTAAGCACCTACAGAATCAGCCGTCGTCGATGAATCAGTCGCTTTGCCAATTTCACTCATAAAGACAACACCCAATAAACAAAGCCTAGAAAATCCTATTTAACTGCGCAACTGCATACTTGCGCAACTACGCAATTATATTATATGACAAACTGCCGAGCGTTGGCAAGCCTCTTGCCCTAAGCATCAGCGGTCAGAGTCACACTTTACTGCTATCGACTAAAGACGCCTAAGGGTCTTTTGAATGTCGCTGAGATGAGCATTGAAGATTTCTTTGGCAACATCCAATAGTTTAAAAACCTTAGGATCGCTACACGAATAAAATATGTTTATGCCTTGCTTACGAGACGAGACAAGGTTCTTAGCCTTAAGAACTGCTAGCTGTTGCGATACATTTGGCAACTCAACGTTTAATCGATCTCTTATCTCAGAAACCGTCAACTCTTCGTTACGCAGCTCGTCAATAATGCGAATGCGAAGAGGGTTACTCAGTGCCTTAAAAAAATCTGCCTTGAACTCAGCTAATTTTACATTCTGATTTTTTTGACTCTGCGGCACTGTAATACTTCTCTACAATTCATCTAAAAAAAGCAAGCCCTGCCAACTTAACTAGAGCAGCTAAGCCCAGCAAAATCGGCACACTTGCAACACTCTGCAATTATTGCACAAAGAGCTGAGACCGTCTATGAAAGCTACTCTCACTCAGCCGCGGTTGACAGGGGGGACGGGCATTGCTATATTCGAATTATGTAGCAATTGCGCAAGTTCGCAAGTTACAAAAGCGACAATTAAGTAGCAAGAAATAGCTAGAAATAGCAAAAAGTCAGCAGGAAATTAGCAGGCAGGAAACTAAGCATGTCTCCACAACTTTTGGTAGGCAACGTACCAGTCGAAGCAACAGAAGAAGCACTCAAAGAATATTTCAACAGCTTTGGTGCTGTCAGGTCTGTAACAATCGCCAAAAACGAGAAAGGCAAAGGAAAGGGTTTCGCCTTTGTTGAAATGACTTCCCGCAAAGAAGCTGTGCAGGCTCATGCGGCCCTGGCCAGCTGCGAGTTTCTTGGCCGCAGGCTATCAATTTCGCTAAAAGATGCTGTCGTCCCTGATTCTGGCGGACTATTCTCTTGGTTCAAGCTTTTCAAGCCAAAACCATAAACGATCAAGCCAAGAGATGGTAAAGTGCTCCTTCCCAGCACAGCAAAGGACGGCAAAGGAAGGCAAAGCATTAGCGAGGTCAAGCGCCCCTCTAGGTTTATAGTTAATCTCGTTGCTTTAACTGCTCTTGTAGCCCAAACAAGCTCAGCTAGCGCTTTGTCTATTCTGCCGCCCAAAAGCAACTTACTACCAGCAGCGCCGGGCTCCGTGCCCACGGAACCCTGGCCTGAACAATTAGCACCATATATACCAACTGGCTTAGCCGACCCCCGCCTGCGACGGCAAATGATTACGGCCCCAGGCACAAAATCTTTTAATTCTGCACTAAGCGAAATGTATAGCGCTGAGCTATATCGCTACGGCGAGAAGCTAGTGAACGAAAAGAAATATCGAGAAGCAATTGCCATTCTAGACCGCTCACTCAATGCCAGCCGCAGTGCCAATTCAGAGCTAGCACTAGGCAAGCGAGCAGAAAGCTATCTTGTGCTAGCAACCAAAACGAAGCCGCCTGAGCAAACACGCTATTATCAACTAGCCTTAGCTGATGCCAACAGTCTGCTAAAAGCGCAAGACATCGATCTATATACAATTCCCAAACTTAAAGCCTTGATTGGTCTGGGCCGCAAACAAGAAGCAATTGAATGCTGCAACGCCGCCTATTCTTATGCGCAAATTTTTGGTCAAAATCCTGCGAAACTGTCAGGCTATCTCCTTCAACTAACTGGTAAGAGCAAGCCCAATAACATTCTGGCAGTAAGAAGCCGAGACATCGAAAAAGTTAGGACGGATCAAAGTGCGGTATTTAGCGAGATCTTTTGGTTCAATACTGCCGGTTATGGCGAGCCCAATGGCATAGGATTTATGATCAATCCAGCCACGGCTGCAATCACTCCAACCATGGTGAAAGAGTGGCTACAGGCTGATGCAAATAACCAATGCCAAATCTCAGTAAATGAGAGTAAGACTACACTAAAAGCAAAATACACTTGGGGCGAATTAACTGCCGAATTCAACCACCCAGGCACATTAGCCTCCTGCTTTTCGTTCAAGAAAGAAACAGCTATAGCAACTGCTGGTGACTCAATACATAAAAATTTTACAGAGCAAGAGCAAGCTAGTCAGGCGGCAAAGAATCCGACAACTATGGTCGAGACAAACAACGGTCCACCAACTTTTGCCGAAAATTTAAGTAAGATTGACAAACTGCTCGACACTGGGCACTACAGAGACGTAATTGCTCTAATCGATGTCACCCTTAGCTGGGCAGGCAATCCTTCAAGCAAAGCCACTAAAGAAGCTATCCGCCCTCGATTAGTGCGACTGGCAGAAGCACAAAATAAAAGCAAAATAGCCGCATACTTGAAGGAAGCACCATTTTCACAGATAGTTTTGTTGATAAATAATATGCATTTAGACGAACGAACCGATTTTTATACCCCTGAAGAGTATGCAGCAAAAAAATATTACTTAAAAGGCAAAATGAACAAAGACGGCCGCGGCAGCTGTGAAATCTGGGGTGGGCGAAATTTTGAGCCTGTCTGTATTCAGGAAAAAACTGAGGCCGCAAGCAAACTGTTTGCTGCTCTCAAAATCGAATTGCCATTTGACTACGATAACGAAGTACAGCAAATTGCACCACCACCAGGGCTTTTGATTGATGCCTTTCTAGACGAACAACAAGAAAGGGCCACAAAAATTTGGCAGCAAACACAGAAAGAAAGAGAGGAGAATAATCTTGTTCATTAAAAAAACAATTACAGCAGTAGCAGTAGATTCAGCTCGCGACTATTTGAAAGAACGCCTTGCCGAGCTGAAACAGCTTGATTTAGACAAAGACGGCCAAAAAGATGTAGATCAAGTGATGGAAGTACTCACTCACTTGGGCGAAAAAGTAAAAGAATCAATTGACTCTACCGACTTTCCTAAACTTGCCACTGGCCTAGAGCAAATCTTCAGCGGCATAGGCTTAGTTGGTGACTCGATCGATCGAAAAAAGCTAGCTGATACCTGCGACGAATTAGCTAAAGGCATTGGTCAAATCGGCACGCTTCTGCGCCTCGGCATTGCCGAAGTCAAGAACCAGCAATAACGACTTTAGGCAACGGTTCTATGACCAAATTGGTTTTCGCGCTCATGTTCACGCTGGCGTTCATGTTGGCACATGGGCCATAAACCAAGATTGCCTAGCTGTACTTCTGAAAACGTGCCGCTAAGTCTGACAAAACACTCTTGCATTGGCCAGTGCTGACTGGCCGAGATAGCGCCAAGCTCAATCAAAATTACTCTTATCTCTTCTACAGTGCACTCAGCCGAGCGAAGATAGTTAAAGCCTGTCTCACGCGAATGAAAACTGCAGTAAGGCGGATCGAGGTTGACAGTTAAAATGCCTTCAATCATTTGCCTTCACCAATGTTCGCTTAGAACGCTCTTTACCTTGATTCCAATTTATTCTGAACTCAGCTCAGATTCGTTGCCTCCTCTTTGTGGGGAACCTTCGGACTATCTGGATTAACCAAATGCTCTTCTGGCAATAACAGAATTGACGATAGCGCCAAATAGCGAACAAACAGCGAAGGAGAACCTCCCAGGATCGTCACGCGACTTTGACCAAGCAGGCGAGTTGGCATCACAGGAAGAGTAGAGCTCATATTGCCGGCATCAGCACGCAGCGCACAATGTCCTGGTATTTGCTCGCCATTCAAAGTAGAAACATCAGCCAATGAAATTACTTCAATAGGAGTATCTTTGATGTTTGCATTTACTTCTCTTAGATCTTTGACAAGTTGTGTCTCTGGCTCTTCGTGCCCCCCTGTAGCCAAGCAGAGGATGTTGGGCTTTTGTCCGAGCATCGCAGCTAGAGCAAGGCAAGTATCTATATAGCGCTCGTTGAGATGCTCGAGCGAAAGTAAAATAGTCATCTCTGGCATCAATGGCGCATCGTCCTGAACAATTAGCAATGGAGTGGGGCACTCATGAGCCAAAGCTTCTGCCACTGACACGTTAGTGAAGTGGCGCGCAATCTGACGGCGATGAGCACTAACATCTTTGCTTTTGAAAGGTCTGTGCCCAACCACAACAAGATCGTGACAGAGCGCTCTTTCGCTGATGGCCAATGCCGGCTCACCGTGATCTACAACAAACTCAGTTTTGATACCATGCTTAGCGGCTTCAGTAACATAGGCATGCTTAAGCTTAGTAGCCAACTCATGCTGTTCTTTTCTCACTAATTCATAAGCAGCAAAGTATTGAGCCTGCGAAATAAACCCAGCAGGTTCATGCACAATAAAGTCGTGGGTGCTGGCATCATCAATTACATGCTGAGCTGTCACACTAGCACCAGTGGCATTAGCGATATGCCAGCACAGGTTGGCAGCGTAGCGAGAATAGATTGAACCATCTAGTGACAAAAGTATTGATTGTTGAGACATTTTGCCCCTCCTAACCTACTCAGCTACCTGTGGTTTCTGCGTTTCTTAGTATGGCTGAGGCCAGAGGGTTAGGCATCAATCTTTGGGCGTAAAAATTGTACTGACTACAAAGTCAAAAGCGCCTGGTCGCAAACACTCTCAAGACCATCAATACTCTTCAATAGGTCTACCTTCAATACATCAAGGGCCGGACCGCTGGGCTCCTTCACGATCTCAGCTAATAATGATGCCACCGTCTGTCGTGATACAGCCACAGCTTGACCCAATTTTGTTAACTGAATAGACTCTTGCTCGGTTTTTCCAGGGGTTTTACCCAATGGCTCAAGAGCCCAAAGCAAAAGCTCCATTTGTGTCGCGGCAAAAAGAAGTTTGCCTTTGCCTCCCTCATCGGCCAATGAGTTAATTAGCTTGGCTTCTTGCTTTAGACTGGCAGCAGCTCTTTTAGCAATCAAGAACTTTGCTACAGTTGCAGCTAAGCCAGTACTCTTACTCAGTTCATCAGCCAAAGCCTCACAATTGGTGGCACGCTCTTTGGTCGAAGCGATTCGAGATCGATATTCTGCTCCCGAGACATCGGCAGAACGCTCTTGAGCAACTAAAACCAAAGAATCATCATCGACTGGTGACTTCTTTGCATCAAGACTAAAGAGTTCATCAGGTAGACTAGCCAATTCCTTCAGATTTGCGAACTGTACTTTAGAGAATAAACTATTGCCCTTATAAATCAGCCACTCGTCAGGGAGATTGTGAGTGGAGTCAACGGTGATACGCGCAGTCACCGAACCATCGCTGCCAACAATCTCAATTATCTGAGAAGATACACCAGGTACTCGGCCAACCAAGCAAGTTTTATTCGGCCCCAGTTGCTCAGCGGCATCGGCCAAAAGACTACCAAGATCAGACTCTAAAATGCTGTAATTGTTTGCACTTTTCAGCATCTTAGAATCAGGGGAAAGGCTAACTTTGATACCACTGAGAGCACCACCCATTTTGCCCCGAACCTTACCATCTGGCTGACGCACAACCACAGAGCCACTGCGCTTACCAGCTTTTAGCACTTCAAAACGAAGCAAGTTCGGTTTCTTAAAATAGAGCTTTCCTGTCTCTACAATCTCCTTGCCGTCTTTGTATGTATAAAGAACACTGTTAAAACTATAAGCCTTCATTTGTTTGCTGCGAGCAAGCATAGACCTAACCAACCCAGTGCCGTCTTTGCCAGTTTTTAGCAACAAACTCTCCGGAGCAGCTTGAATTGGCGACGGCAAACCAGCAGCAGAGCAAGGAGCCACTGAAGTGAGCAATGGTAAAGACAAAACGATGCCAGAAGCGACAAAAAACGAGACTAGAGAACGAGCTAGCATAATAGTTCTGAGTCCTTCACTGAAATTAGACAACGCCCCCTCACCACTCGTCAGAATTAGGCCCTTTATACGGCGGCGTAGTCTTTCTCTCAACAATCGTAGTCATTAACTGCTTGTGACCATCCGCGAGCTTATAGAGCAGTTCTATGACAATTTCTTGACCGCCAGCAGTTAGGGTTTCGATACCCTCTACAAGAGTAATGAGAACTTTACCCTCATGCAGAAGTCTCTCAAGAAGAGCACGCAGTTCAACCACACGATCATCGATGCTATGCACAAAACGATTGAGATCATAGGCGATAATGCCATCGTACGAATGAAGAGAAGTGATAGCCTGCTGCAAGCCTAAGCCAGGGTCTCCCTCATCAACATGAGCAAACCCTACTAGGTGATGACCATGCTCGTGGCAGTATTGTTCAATCAGTCGACGCTGTTCATCATTGTCAACACTACAGCCAACGCTGCGCACATAGCCCATTAAACGAAGTTTTCTGTGTAGCAAGGCTCTATCCTCAACTAGTACTCTTCTCTTTCGCGGCTTGCTCAGTCAATGCCGGCGTTGCTGCTAAATTGCTGTTCCTCGGCAAACGCACCACGGTAACAGTACACTGAGCATGGGATACCACTGACAGTGACACACTACCAAGCACAAAGCGAGTCAATCCTTGTCTTCCATGCGAGCCAAGCACAATCATGTCACTGTGCCATTCTTCTGCAATATCTAAAATGGCATGATGGGGATGCCCCTTAATCACATTCACTTCAACAGGATAAGCGGTACCAAACTTAGCTTGCAGTTGCTCTCTCACCTGATTTAATATCAGCGAGCCATCATTCAAGCGCTCTTGTACAATCTCATTCTCAACTCCGATGCCATACACTGCAGTAACCTGATCGCCCACCACTGATGGCTCGACCACGTGCACGAGGCGGAACATTGTGCCAGCCTGCCATTGATGGGCAACAAGAAAATCAACAATAGCTTTGCCGAAGCGCTTATCTTCAATTGCAACAAGAACACGCATAGAGAGCACCTCAAATCTGTTACTAACTAGATTGTCATAATAGCGACTAAAAGCCATCAATCAAGGGGATGATCACCTAACACATGAGCTTTACACATACGTAAGTATAGTTTGCGCAATTCATCCAAAATTATAATCACCGGTGCCCAAAGCAGTGCAAAACACCACTCGCGAGCGCCCACCGCTGCAGTATTAAAAATATCTTGCATGAATGGCACATAAATCAAGACAAGCAGCAATAGCAACTCAGTGCCGATACCAACAAGAACGAGTTTGTTGCTGAATAGTCCAGCACTGAACAAAGAGCGCCTGTCACTGCGGCAGCAGAGAACAGCACCGGCCTGCGCGGCAACAATACCCATTAAGGTCATGGTCGTAGCCATTCTATAGATATCGCTGCCAGCTTCAGCCAAAGGTACACCCGGCCAACCGTGCAAATAATTGACATAGAAATAGCAGGACATTCCCGCCGTTGCTTCTATTAATCCATACCAAAGTAGGGCCCGAGCAAGCAGGGGTAAATCAAGCAGTGGCTTGCTCAGATCGCGCGGAGGGCAATCCATTAAACCAGGCTCGGCTGCCTCTGTACCTAGACCTAAGGCCGGCACCATATCGGTACCAAGATCGACTGAGAGCACTTGCATCACTGTCAACGGTAGAGGAATAGCGCCTAAACTAAATAGAGTGACAACGAAAGGCACTGCTTCAGCCATGTTGCTATTAAAGACATAAATTGCGAACTTTCTAATATTGGCATAAACAGCCCGACCAAGCTCAACAGCGCTAACAATAGAAGCGAAATTATCATCGGTTAAAATCATATCGGCCGATTCGCGAGCAACATCACTGCCTGAAATTCCCATCGCTATTCCAATATCGCCTTTGCGCAATGCTGGAGCATCATTTACGCCGTCACCAGTGACGGCAACAATCAGACCAAGAGACTGAAAAGCAGTAACAATGCGCAGTTTATGCTCTGGGGTTACTCGTGCGAAAATGACATTATCGTGAAGAAATTTCTCTAAGGCACCATCATCAAGAGTATCTAACTCACGACCAGTAATGACACGACAATTATCTCTTACTATGCCGACTTTACGCGCGATACTCTCAGCAGTAAGGCCATAATCGCCAGTGATCATAACTATTTTGATACCAGCACTGTGACACTTTTGCACCGCTTCAGCAACACCGTCATGGGGTGGGTCCCACATGGCTACAAGCCCACAAAATGAAAGCTCAACCTCAAGTGAATCGGGAGCCAAATCACAGCCAATAGGCAGCATTCTTTGAGCCATAGCCAAAACACGCAAACCCTCACGAGCATAGCGGTCATTAACGGCCATAATGATCTGACGATCATTCTCTTTCATCTGCCGCGGGCCCTCTCCCCCCTCCAAAACAGTGCAGCGGCTAAGCACCTCCGCAGGTGCTCCTTTTAGGTAGAGTATGCGCGAACCCTTATGATCATAGACAGTACTCATACGCTTGCGAATAGAATCAAAGGGAATCTCACAAATTCTCGGCACATCAAAAAACTGATGTTCTTGGCCAATACCACCTTTACGTGCAGCCACGAGCAGGGCCGCTTCAGTCGGGTCTCCTAATATCTGCCAGGCACCAGCCTCAGCATTTGACTTTGGTGGCGTCAACCTAGCGTTGCTACAACGCGAACTAGCAGTCAATACTTTCTCAAGAATCTCTTTCTCGAAGCGCAAATTGCCATCGTCAATGCTAGTGCCCTCTAGTTTTGAAATTTCCCCCAAAGGCGAGTAGCCAAGACCACTCAGCTTATATTCAGCACCATCTGTCCATATTCGCTGCACTGTCATTTTGTTTTGAGTAATCGTACCGGTTTTATCTGAACAAATTACATTAGTGCAACCCAGCGTTTCTACCGCAGACAACTTTTTGATTAGAGCATTGCGCTTGGCCATTTGCTGCACACCCAAAGCCAACGACAAACTGATAGTAGGCAACATGCCCTCAGGTATAAAGGCCACGACCATTCCTATGGCGAAGATAAATCCTTCACGAGGATGGACATGTGCAAACAGCACAGCCAATAGAAAAAAAAAGATACCAATGGCAGTGGCAAGAATGCTTATCATCCTTGTCACCCGAGCCATCTCGTTTTGCAGTGGGCTCGACTGCTCGCTAACTGACTGTGTCAAGCGGGCAATCTTACCAAAGCGAGTATTCATAGCGGTTTTGCAAACCACGGCTCGACAAGTACCAGCAATGACACTAGTGCCAGCAAACAAGAAATTACTTCCAGAAAAGTCGTTGGCCGCCAATGCTTCTGCCAATTTTCGCACCGGCCGAGCCTCACCTGAAAGAGTCGACTCATCTACTGCCAACCTTGATGCACTGACAATTCGGCAGTCAGCAGAAATAGCATCACCTTCAGCCAGCACAATGATATCGCCAGGCACTAGTTGCTGAGCCGGCACGAGAAGCTCTTGGCCAGACCTAATTACGTGAGCATTGAGAGGCAACAGACTAAGTAGCGCCTCTGTTGCTTTGCCAGCCTGAAACTCTTGCCAGAAGCTAAAGCAGCCGTTAATCACATTAACCATCCAGACTGCAATACCGAGCTGCGGCATCCCCGCTAAAAAAGCCAGGGCTCCGGCAACCCAAAGCAGCCAAGCCATTAAGTGTACGAAATTAGCAAAGAATACTTTTACTAGCGACTTCTTAGCCAGCGTCTGAATTGTATTCAAACCATATAGCTTCAGGCGATCATCCACTTGCGCGGAACTGAGCCCATCAGCAGTAGTATCAAGAGCCTCAATCGCTGCAGACGCGTCAAGGTTCTCTACGCTAGCCAGGTCTTTAAACTGCGAGGCGATGGGCATACCTATCAATAATATTAGTCATAATACACAAGTCAGTCATACCAGCCAGCCTTGAGTAGCACTGTTTCGCCCTTAAACAGCGGCCTGGTAAATTCTTCAGGCCAAAGCAGAACGGTCTCAAATGCCACCCGCCGCAGTAGCGCGGTGGGGCATTCGCCGGTGGAAGTAATGCGGTGCTCACCAGAATCGATGGTAGGCAAGACAATAACACGACCGTGATCGACAGTGTTTTTCATCTGACTAAAATTGAGAAGGCCACCATGTTCAGGCAAAGGCAGTATCTTTATACATTCCTCTTCTATTTCATCATCAGCAGCAATTAAGTCGCGCACAAACGAAGCGGCTGGCTCTTCATGCACTCCCGACGCCAAAATTGTCACACTATAATTGGCACCAACAGCGAGGGCAGAGTGCATACAATTTTTTAGCCAATTGATGTTCATATGATCCATAGAAACAAAAATAGCAAACTCAGTAATTGCTTGAATTGGCTTCTGTACAAACAAAATTGGAATCGGTGACAAGTGCGCCAAGCGCTCAGCGCGCGAGAGCTTTATGCCTTGGCAGGCAGGATAGTCAACAGCTGTGCGCTTGCGGTAACCAACCACTAGCAGATCATGGTCTGTAGCCAATTTGCAGACTTCTTCAACGGGATCACCCTCAGTGCAAATAAAGGTTGACTCGACATGATGAGAAGCAGCCCGAGCAGAATACGAATCTTCCAACTTACTGGCAATTGCCCGCAGCGAATTACAAATGCTCTCGTAAGCTGCGACATAAGGCCCAGAACCAATTAAGCCAGCCTTTTCTTGACCTAAAAACTGCAGTGTGCCAAAAATATCAATAGTATGTTGAGCCGTTACTTTCGACTGATATTTACTGGCCAAAGACCAAGCCATTAATTGGCAGCAGAAAAGAACCAGGTTTCATTGCAGCTCCTTAGGCTAGAACATTTTCACTCACCATTATGGTTGATACCCAAGAGTAAAACATCCCTACCAGGCGGTATAAATTGGCAGGAGCCATCATCCTTTTGGTTAAATGCAAAGAGCGCAAAAAGCTACTGAAACATCCTCGATGGATCAATAATGTCCATAAGTATACTGCGCCCGCACTCAAGAAAACACAACGCCACAAGCATGAACAAACCGGCTAAAGCAAAGCGAGCGCGGCCAGGAAAGAAAAGTAACGCCCCGACTACCGGTAACAGTGGCAGGGAAAACAAAAAAACATAATAGCTATTGGGCCATCTCGACACGACAGCTGGATGACAAAAAACGAAAGTCAAAGCAAAAACAATGGCACGCAAAAGAGTGGCCGACACAATTAGTTTGCCGGGGTGCAATTTGGCAGCCAAATGTATAAAGAAAAGGGCACAAATAGCCAAATAGACATTGCAGCACACGGCGTTAGCAAAGAAATCTAGTGCGTGCATAGGCTCAACCCCGATCGGCAAAATGCGGCTAAACTCGATTAATGTCTGCTTTCTACTCGCGTCCGACCCCCAAACCATCGGCCACACGATTAATATAATTGAACCACGAAGCGATCAGATTAATCTGCAATATCGCCGTATCGTCAAAGCCTGCCGCTCGCAAAGCATCAATGTCAGCGCGACAAACTTGGGCCGGCGTTAACGTCAATTTCGCTGCATAATCAAGCATAACTAGCTCTTCTGCGCTGATCGGAGCGGTACGGTAGTCTTTCTTAATAGCCTCTTTTAGCGACTCATCCAGAGTAACGCGACGGAGAAACTCCGTATGAGACTCCAGTCAGTAAAAGCACTTGTTGAGCGTCGACACTGTGCCGGCAATAAGCTCATGCTGACGGCGCGAAAGTGGCAGCTGCGGATCCATCAACTTGGCAAAGGTCGAAAAGGCATGGCGAAGTGCCTCAGGTATCAGACTATGGGCCATGACAATACCCGCACCCTCATCTTTACTGTCAGCGTCACCAAGCGCTTCAACAGGTATTCTGTATTCAGCCGGATATTGGCTCATGGACTCGGCCAAAATCTCTTGTAGTAATGTTGATTCTGATACTGGGCATGTCTTGATCCAGGTCATCAATTATTCTCCTAAAGTAACAAGCTGTTTGGCACGCTAAAATCCTACACCCGCTAAAATCCTACACCCGCTAAAATCCTACAATTGTATTGCATATAGAACCAAGGAGAGACGATGCAGATTAGGGAAGCAACAATTGACGATGTTGCCGCTGTAATGTCGCTAGTGAAGAGGGTCGTGCCTTTAATGCGCGCTGGCGGAAATCTGCAATGGGATAATAACTATCCAAACCCTGAGATATTCCTACGAGACGTTGCCTTAGGACAGTTATGGCTAGCCGAAAGCAATGGTAAGTTAGCCGGTGTGGCCGCCATAACCACAACTCAAGAGCCTGAATATGCCCAAGTTTGGGACACCAGCGAAACGGCCATTGTAGTGCACCGCCTCGCTGTCGACCCTGACTTTCAGGGCCAAGGGGTAGCAGCAGAATTAATGCAAAAAGCCGAACGTCTGGCTCATGAGCGAGAAATAGCCACCCTTAGAGTTGATACCAATACCAACAACCGGGCAACCCAAAGACTCTTTCCTAAACTAGGCTATGTTCTCTGCGGCGAAATCAGCCTGGCCTTCCGCGAAGGCCTGCGCTTTCTTTGCTTCGAAAAACGATTGAAATAAGAAGCCCAATCATTGAAAAATGGAGACAGCGAAGATTTTTAACCTACTGGCAACTATCGGGAAGTCAGTGATGCTAAAATTCGCTTTCATCATTCTCCGAAGATAGAAACAGGTTATATGAAAAAAGCTATTTTTGTCCTTGCTACTATCGCAGTATTGTCATTCAACTGTTCAATTGCAATGGAAGCAGCAGCGAAAGACAAAGCTAGCTGGGGCAACTTTGTGGCAGGAAAAACCACAGCAGAGCGCTGGGCGAGCATCGCAAAAATTGCGCCAAATTTGCTCGGCATGGATAGAGCCGAAGTGGAGAAGAGCCTAGGCAATGGCAGCTACAGCGAGAAGCAAGATGAGCTTATGTATTTAATTACAGACGATGGTTCTAAGTACAAAGTATTCGACAACATTGTGATTTCGTTCGGCAAAGACAGCAAAGTCAAAAGCTTTGTCATCATCACAAAAGCAAAAGATTAAAAATACTTGTCAGGTTTCGCGTTTTTTGTTATAAAAAAATTGGAGTCTGAAATGAAAATATTCAGCGACTCTCTCGCATATTCACTATTCATCAGAACTAAAGGAGTTGATCTTTACTTCAGTTGAATTAATTGCGCTTTCGATACGTTTAATTACACAACAGAAAAATCATCCCATTAAGGAGCGGAGGTGGTTTAAATGAACACTATCTACAAAATCGAAAAATATCTCAAAGCAAGTAATCCAGAAACTGAACCAAGAGAATTGAAAAAGCTAGCTCGAAACATAAATTTCAAAATTAGAGTACGAGTTGCAGAAAACCCTAACACACCGAGAGAAGTCTTAGAAAGACTCGCTCATGACGACAACGCGGAAGTCAGGCTAGCCGCAGCGACAAACCCAAACACACCAGTCGACACAACATACTTGCTAGCCTACGACCCAGACCCA
>LNEX01000386.1 GCA_001464165.1 bacterium Ga0077546 | reverse complement strand
ATTGGAGTGCTAAAAATTCTCAGCCACGATGAAAACCCTTACGTGGCCTGTCGAGCCAGGAAGACGCTAGAACAGGCGTCAGCGGCAAGAAGAGAGCAGTTCAATAAAGGTCTCTGGCACGACAGTGGTCCAAGAGACAGCTGCGCTTAGACGAAAGTCAATCTAGGCTCATAGCAAAAAGAGGAGTTCAGTGGCCTGAACTCCTCTTTCAGGTATTACTGGCAGTGCGTACTAAAAAATTTCCATATCGCCTCATTGCAATTGAAATCGCGACAAACGATACCAACCAATGCTTTTGGCAAATACTGAAAGCCCCGAGGCCACGTATGGCCACCACCAATAATTTTGTAAACAAGAACTTCAGCCGGAGAACCAACGCTTCCGTAGCGCCTGACCTCAACCTGGCAACGATCTGAAGTCACAATATCGGGAAGCTTCTGGTCAACTGTCAGCTTATCAGCACAATTGGCCTTACACCAGAAATCAATTGAATCGGCGAAAGGAAGCACGCTTCCTCGATCGCTCTTCAAGAGCTTGCCACCGACACGACCGCCGTTGAACGGTACCAAAGGGTCATTGGTACCGAGCACAAACATGGTGGGCTCGCAAGACACTTCACTGTTAGCCATATCTTCGCTGACAGAAGCCGCGACACTTGCCACAGCAGCAATTTTACCCGGCAATTGCTGAGCAAGGTACTGGCTGAAGAAACCGCCATTACTTATGCCACAAGCGTATATTCGCGCTGGATCTGCCTGCTTTTTCAAAACTAGACTTTCAATCAGCTCGCCAACAAAAGAGACATCATCTTCCTTCCCTTGGCCCTCAAATTTACGACCATCATTCCAACGTTTATCAATGCCAGCTGGATAGACGACGATGAAACCTTCTTCGTCGGCGAGCTTAGCCATGCCACCGACACTGTAATCTACCCCTTCAGCTTTGCCGCCGCCGCCATGGAAAACAAAAACAGTGGGAGCAGGAAGCTTTGCTTTCTCTGGAATATAGAGGTAGAAAGAGCGCTTGACACCAGCGATGTCCACTTCGTTTAGAGTTGGAGGCTTTGCCCCCGACCAGAACCTAGGCGCGGCGGCATGGGAGGCAAAGAACAGATTCAGAAGTATAAAAGTTGATAATAATAGGGCGAAGGATGGAAACCCCAATGTACGCATATAAGTAATCTCCCCAATACCCCAATACAATTACACTACGAAATTGCTGGTAAAAAGTTTCAGTCACGACTTTTGCCCCTAACCATTCGAGCAGACTAATCATGTGGCATACTCACACAAGCATTAACACAGGTAATAATCTTGACCCCCAACCGCATAGATGAATTTATTGCGGCCCTTCAAGATGAAATCGAAGCGGTCAAAAAGAATAAGGCCGCCGCCACAAGAATTTTCGACGGCAAATTGACCAGCCAAATTGGCGACAACTATATCTACACTTTTAGCGCCAACCACTTCTTCGTCGGCGACGACGAAGCGCCAGCCCTAATAGAAGTTGGTGGAGTGACCCTCGACTGCTCGCTAGTTGACACTGACGGGCTGCAGGTGCAAATTGCGGTGTCACTAGCAGTCGCCAATTCTCTAGGCCCTGAAGTTCACTCGGCACTGCTCACGAGCAATCGCGCCACAATTCTCTTGCGGCTGGTCAATAAATTTAAAGAAGCAAAATCTAAAAATCTAAGTCAATTTAAATTTGCCGAAGAAGTATTCTCAGGCCATGCCCAAGCCATAGTAAAAGTTGGCACGATACCGAACTATAGTTCCCAAGCAAGCACGGCTCCTAATGCCTCACAAGCTTCAGCCATATACAAGTCATTTAGCTCTTCCCTCGCTGTAATTTGGGGGCCGCCAGGAACAGGCAAAACTCGCACCATAGCCAGAGTAGTAGAAGCCCATTTAAACGCTGGTAGGCGTGTGCTATTCGTTTCTCACACCAACACAGCGGCAGACGCCGCCCTTGAAGCCATCGCCGAGCAGTTGGCCGATACATTCTACAACCAAGGAAAAATCATTCGTCTAGGCTTGCCCAAAAACCCCAATCTACCAAAGCAATACCCTCTAGTCATTCTCGACAAAGTGGTGACGGCCAGCAATGCTCATTTGCTCAGGGACCGCGAACACATATACGCTCAGCTCCAGCCTCTAGAAGAAGCGATGAAGCACTGGCTTGCACTGCAAAAAGCAGCCAATACCGCTAGGCAATTAGAAAAAGAATTACAGCGCCCAGAACAACTAGAAAATCATCAGCTGCGTCTTCAGCAAACCCTAGCAGAGATCGCCCACGCTCAAGCACAACTAGAGCAAGCGCACCACAACTTGAGCATAGCTCAACGAAGCCTTGATGTCTCCACCCAACAAACACATATCAAAGATCTCAATATTTTCATATCAACTCGCCAACGTTTCGTTGCAGAAATTGAAAGTCGACTAAATGACGCTATAAATCTCGCCTCAGCCAATGAAGCGAAACTAGAACAAGCCCATTTAGACTTAGATGAACTGATGGAATACACTGGTCTAACACCAAACGATGTCGGCCAGTACATAGAGGCCAACCAACCCAAAATCAATGCCGGCCTAGCTCGCATTAACGAAATTGAAGCAGTGATCAAAAATGGTGCGGCAAAAGTAATTACTGAAGCTCGAGTAATCGGTACCACTCTCAGTAAACTATACCTGAGCAGCCAATTGGCAGAGCAAATGTTCGACATTCTCATTGTCGACGAATCAAGCTCTGTGCCAATGCCACATTTATACTGGGCCTTAGGCAAAACCACCACTGGGGTAACTTTTATTGGCGACTTCAAACAACTTCCGCCCGTTGTCACGGCTGATACTAAACCGGCCCAAAAGTGGCTGGCAAACAGTATCTTCGACCAGCTTGATATAGCTACAGTAGAGAAAGCGCACGATAGCGAACTAGTGTCGTTACTTGACACCCAATACCGAATGGCCCCAGAAATCGCAGCACTTTCAAGTAAGTTATTTTATGGTGGCACCATTAGAAGTGCCGAGAGCACTAAGCAGCTGGGTATGCATGACTCTGTATTTGGTGACAGCAGAGTTGTCATAGTAGATACATCAGCAGTCGACCAAAGGTGCATCAGCCCGCCAGGCGGCAGCAGACTAAATTTGTATTCGGCCGGTCTAGCTATCAATCTTTCCAAGCGACTCTTACAAGAGCATCCCGAAATAACAGTAGGGGTAGCCACACCCTATAGACCCCAGGCAGAATTAGTGGCTAAGGCTCTCAAAGAAGCTGGCTTTGGTGAGCGGGCATTGGTCAACACTGTGCATAGTTTTCAAGGCGGTGAATCGTCAGCAATAATATTTGATTGCGTCGATGGCAAAGGCAGCAGCAAATCAATGCTCGATGATTTCATCAGCGAACAGATGAAGAACATTGGCAAAAAATCTCAAGCAGGAGTCTGGCTTAACGTCGCCTTAACTAGGGCAAGAGCCGTTTTCGTGCTACTCGTCAACAGACAATATTTTGTCGACAACCACCGCGGCGGTATTCTTTGTCAATTCATTGATCAGATAGCGCTCAATGGCTTGGCCCTCAACGCTAGGCAAATCGACGATTGTTTCACAGCAAAAGCACTAGATGAAGCAGGCGCGCCGGTGCCGGCAGCAAGGCGACCGACCTTAGTCAG
>LNEX01000385.1 GCA_001464165.1 bacterium Ga0077546 | reverse complement strand
AGTATACGGGCCAATCCAGGCTAAGCGGCATATCTGGATGACCGCCCATTCTGGAACTCCCAAAAGCAAGTTCTGCAGATTCAATTCGGCTAGTAGATAAGCGGATCGCTGGCATCAGGGAATTGACCAACTCTTCCTTTAGTGGATAGCTGGACTCATAAACTAATTTTGTCGCTTCATCGAAACTCTTCAAGCCAACTACACTCCGCAAATTCAGAACAGGATTAAAGTAGCAGAGGATAAGCACTATAGTTGAGTCTAGGAACCTGACTATGTGCTTGTAAATGGGGTGTACATGATCCTTTATTTAAATGCACAAAGACGATCCAATCATCTCTACAGAACCCAACACGCCAAGTCTGTTACTGGGGGGCTCGAATTCAAGACTTTGCGGATCTATACCGCAAGCGCCAGCAACCTGCATCACTGATGTTTCATCTGGCGGATTATATTCGTCACTGTCTATGTCCACTACAAAACTCGATTCATCTGCAATTTTAGTACCCTCGTCATCCCATAGCTCGCCAACTTCCCCACAAAAGGCAAATGAACGTGAAATATTGCCATTTCGGACAATCACCCAGTGGTGATATTCACTGACTCTATGAGAGGCGAATGCTTGAATTTCTTCAAAGGTCGCGCTTAATTTACGCAGCGATTCTTTAAACGGTTCCATACTTCTATCGCCGTCCATGCCAGCCCCAAATAGAGGCATGCCGACAGCGAAGACCCAGCCTCTCACGGGAGGACTGACATAAACGACCTGGCCGGCATATGCAGCACTAATTCCAGTTTGCCAATCTACGGGCTGCGTATCTCGCAAATGGAGTGCGTCAACAACTAGATCAGTATCATTGGAACGGAAAAGTAGCCACGCTATCTTATAACCGAACGGCACAGGCTTATTTTGAACAGACATACTAGTCACCTCGATGGAAATTTTGTATTACCGGCTTAGCAAGGCATTTCAGAGCAAAAAAAGAAACCTATTTTGACTGTCAAATCTGACTGTATCCAAGCATTGCAATCACGACTTGCTTAAGGCGAATCAATGTCAACCCTCTACTGTCAGGGGGAAATTCCAATACGGTTCTTTGTGTAGAGCTCAAACTCGTAAGTCATTGGATGGCTCCCGTTTCTTATGAACCCATGTTTTATTGAGCCTAGTCACTAATTGGCGTCGAGGCAGCAAGACCCCAGGAGGCAAGAATTTCTAATTCTTCTGCCGGTGATTTTGCTTTTTTGAATTTAGTGTTGCTCTGTCCTTTGACCTGTTTTTCGCAGGCTGCCCAAGTCAAATGACGCTTCACAACGCCGTTCTGGTAACTCAAGTAAGAAATTTTTGCTGGTGCAGTTCCACGTCCCGCCGATGAAGAAGACGATGAGGACGAACCTGCTTTTTTGGCTTCGGGTAAAGGCTCGTCTTCTGGCAAATCTGTCAAGTCGACAAAGTAACCATCGAGCGGTCCGGAATATAGAGGTTCGTGTTTGCCTTTGGATTGCGCTACAGCAATAGTGTCGCATCTTTCGTTTCCGGCATAACCGGAATGCCCGCGCACATACTTCCAGCTGATGGTCGCTGGTTTAATTAGCGTGACCTGGCGTAAAAGTTCTTCCCAGTGCTCACGGTTAGCTACATCTTTACCTTCGGCACTTTTCCAGCCGCGAGCTTTCCAACCAAAAATCCACTGGGTGATACCACGGATGACGTAAACAGAATCTGTATAAATAATTACATTGCAAGTCAGTGGCGGCTTTAGCAATTGCAATGCGTGAATGGTAGCCGCAAGCTCCATGCGATTGTTTGTGGTGCCCTGGTTATTGCCGCCAATTTCTTTGACTGTGCCGTCTGGAAAAGCGACAATGCTGCCCCAGCCTCCTGGGCCTGGATTTCCAGAGCAGGCTCCGTCGGTAAAAATGACAATAGATTGCTCTGAATCTTTCATACCTGTAGGCAAATTTACTCCTGGCAACGCCAAAATTGGATGCTTTCGCTTAAGCAAATGGAATTATATCATTTTTCTTGGAGTAGTTTGAGTGCGGTGCGTTGCCACCATATCCGGTGGCGAAAGTTGTTTTGGGAATTCTCAGCATCGTGTTTACGGGACATCGTCAAGTAGAAAACTCTATTCCGGGGATGATGGGAAAATTTCTCTTTGTCCCTAACACGATGCTCTCGTTTTCTTGAATAACCATGATATAAGAATGCTATTGCTATTGGCCAATGAAGCTTGCACTTATTCCATAGCGCATTTCAATGGTTCGTCACTGGAGTAATTTTGAAAATTGCCAAGCTATTAGTTCTCCTATCTCTTGCTGCTATTTTGGCACCACCAAGCGAGGCTGTACAAATGTTCCCTCAGAGATATGACGCACGCTATATTATGACCACTGATCTTTCACGTGTAGAGGTCCGTACCTCTTCTGATGGCAAAGGCCGGCTGCGAAGCGAGGTTTCCAATTCAGGCCTTAACAGAAGTATTACTCTTACTGACTATGTTGGAGGAGTTGTTTATCGTATTTCAACTGCTCCGAGAATGGTTCTCAAAACTCCCCTCAAGGAGCCCTACGAGGGTGACTTTGACGATGCTGCTGCCAAAAAGAAGAACGCCATAAGCCTCGGCCGAAAGTCTATTAAGGGCCGGATGTGCCTTGGCTGGACTTTCAAGCAAGATGGTGTGGCTTGTGAAGTTTGGGTTGACGAGAAAGCCAGATTTTTGGCACATAGCGAGAGTAAGGATCCGCGAGTGATTTCCAAAATGGAATTGGTGGACGCTAATACCGACGAACAACCAGAAGCGTTATTTGAAATACCTTCTGGAAGGTGACACCTTTTGCTGCAAGAGCCAGCAGGTACTTGAATCTATCAAGTATTCTAAGGTTGAATCCACTATTCAGTTCCCGAACAGCGTTGTGAAATTCTGTTGGCTCAGCTTCTAGGTCATTCCCATTTCTATAGCCTACTGCCGCTTAGATGGGCTGGGTCCTGCCTGTGTTACTGGTTTAAAGATCAGAAAGTACTGATAAGGGAAGAC
>LNEX01000384.1 GCA_001464165.1 bacterium Ga0077546 | reverse complement strand
TAGTCAGCTAACGACATACCAGTAAGAAAATCCATTGTGTAGTAAGGCCGGCCATTCTCAGTTTGGCTCATATCATAAATTTTCACCACATTTCTATGATCCAGCCGAGCAATAGCCTGAGCCTCATTGCGGAATCGCTGCCAGACAGAGTCAGAGAGCTGATTGGTCTTTATAATTTTCAGAGCAAGGATCTTTTTTAGCTGTGTGTGCTCAACTTTGTAAACAACGCCCATGCCGCCTTCACCAAGAAAATCAAGCACGAGATATGTGCCGTCAATAACCGTGTGATTCTCTAGACTATGTGGATGATTGGGCATGCGTCAAAACTTATAACCAGTAGTAGCTATTTATACCCTATCAAGAATATATATTTTCTTGTTTCAACCCGCTAAACTGAAAGGCTTATTTACTCGACCATTTGGTCGCTGTTGAGGAAATCGTGAATTCGCTCAAGCTCCAGCAAAGAAGTTCCATTTTGCTATTACTAAGTAGCCTTTTGGCGCTGGCGCTGACTCAGGCTGAAGGCAAGAATGCGGCTCTTATAGCCAACAAACCTACTCAAACAGCACTCAATAGCAAGACTAGTACTAAAACTAGTACTAAAACTAGCAGTAAAAATTATAACGATTATCAAGAACTTAACTTCCCACCGGGGCCAGCTCTTGCTCAAATTTTATGGATCACCAAGAAAGAAGGTTCTACTAAAATTAAAGCACGGGTTTTGGCTAGCGGGAAAGTGAAAGTTCCGAAAAATCAGCCGCTAGAAGTTATCCTTTCTACTGAAGCTCTAGAGCATATGGATAGCATTGAACAGTTGGCAGCCTTTCCTGTAACCAGCTTCGTTGCTGCCCGGTTAGACTTTACCGATGATCATATGAGACACCTCAAGAATTTCAAATGGCTGGCCCATCTGAATCTTGACGAAACCCTTGTAACCGACAAATCTCTAGCCTTAATAGCCACATTTAAAGAGTTAATGGCGCTGCGAATAAGTGTCACTGACGTAACCGGCAGCAATTTTGAAGCATTAACAAAGCTTCCTATCCTCTTACACCTGAATATTCATGGCACTAACCTTAAACCAGGCTGCCTGGCTAAACTCAAAGGGGCGTTTGGGCATTTTATAGACCTAGACCTGAGCGCTACCAGCTTGAGGAGAGAAGATGCCGCCGCTCTTACTTCTGCCACGGAGCTTAAGAGTCTAGACTTAGCTGGCAACAAAGGTTTTGATGACTCTTGTGTTGTCTATTTAGCAGGCATGAAACACCTCAAGTCGCTTAAAATTAATGACACCTCAGTAACTGAACAAAGCTTGGCAAAGCTTTCTAAGCTACCCAAACTAAAATCATTGATTGTGAGAAACAGAACTTTCTGGCGCTCAGGTGTGCCAAGCGAAACAAGTGGACAACTCAAAGTTATCGATTGCTCCGTAAAGAACAATGCCTCCCTTGAAGTTTTTGAGCCGCTGCATTAACCAGTGAGCTTTTTAGTAACAAAATTACATTGAAAGTTACAGGCAAAGCTGAGCAATAATCTCTTAAGTCGCTATGATTTAGGGATGGCAGGAGCAGCAATGAATTCAATCGAAGTCGGTCGGCGCTTTGAAACGACCATGGCCGTAAAAGTAGCCACTTATGACATTGACTACGCCAATCATGTCTCTAATATCGTTTATTTTCGTTGGTTAGAAGACCTTAGATTGCAGCTTTTAGAGGAAAATTTCCCTCTAGAAGAATTAATGGCAGAGGGTTATATGCCAATTCTAGCCTCGTCATCTATTGAGTATAAAAGAGCAATCAAATTGTTCGACAAGCCCATTGGGCATATGTGGATTGCAAAGCTGGGCGCTGCAACCATGGAATTTATGGGCGAGTTTAGAGTTAATGGCGTACTGACGACTAAGGCCAAGCATGTTGGACTATTTGTTGACACTGTCAAACAAAAGCCAGTAAAGCTGCCGAAGCAGATTGTTTCGAGATTTGAAAATTACAACAAGTAGAGAAACAGACGAGAAGCACCGAGAACCTAGAGGAATTAAGAGAGCAATGTCGAATAGCACAGGGGCAAACCCAGCTCAAGAACCAGCCACAGTACTCATTACTGGGGCCACGTCAGGCATAGGCAAAGCCATTGCCCTAGGCTTTGCTAAAAAGAACCTGGCCATTGCTATCAATGGCTTTGGCAAAGATGAGGAGATTGCTGCGGTACTAACAGAGCTTAAGGCTAGTGGCGCCAAAGAAGCTATCCACGTACCATCAGACATGAGCCAGACTGCTGATATTGAGGAACTTATTACCACCACTCAAAAGAAATTAGGCAGTCTAGATGTCTTGATCAACAACGCCGGCATTCAATACACCGCCGCAGTCGAAGAGTTTCCTGCAGAAAAATGGGATCAAATAATCGCTATTAATTTGAGTTCGGCTTTTCACACAACCCGACTAGCGCTGCCCATGATGAAAGAACGCAATTTCGGTAGAATCATAAACATTGCTTCTGTGCATGGCTTGGTTGCTTCTGTGCAGAAAGCAGCCTATGTTGCGGCTAAACACGGTATCATCGGCCTGACCAAGGTGGTCGCTCTAGAATGTGCACAGCAGAACATTACAGCTAATTCAGTCTGCCCAGGGTGGGTACTCACCCCTTTAGTCGTAGCTCAAGTAGAAGCCATTGCCGCTAAAGATGGTATCAATTACGATCAAGCTGCCGAGAAACTACTGGCAGAGAAGCAACCGAGCTTGCGCTTCGTCGCTCTCGAAGAACTAGCAGCTCTCTGTCTCTTCTTAGCATCTTCAAATGCTGCTTCGATCACCGGTGCCTCAATGCCAATTGATGGTGGCTGGACAGCAAGATAAATGGAGGTAGAGCAAGACCACACTCTTACTGGAATTCCCTATGAAAAAAATAGCAATCACTCTTCTTGCACTGTCGTCTCTTCTTCTATCATCAACACCAAAAGCTGAAGCAAAACCTTCACAGGTTGTTGACTGTGCGAGCGCATGCAGAAGCTGGCTAGGAAGAGCAGATCTTCTGCACTCGCGTGTGGGCGTAGAAGTTATGGAACTCCCGAGTGGCAAAGTTGTATTTGAGAGTGACGGCAGTCGCCGCTCTACTCCCGCATCTACAGCTAAGGTGATAACTACTTCTTGTATCTATGACGCCCTTGGTCCTAACTATGTCTATCACACCAGGCTAGTGAGCAATGGTGTAATGAACGGCACTGTTCTCAAAGGCGATTTAATTCTTGAAACTAGTCAAGATCCTAGTTTAACTCGCAGCGATCTAATGACGCTGGTTAAAGATGCTGGCATTAGCTTAGTAGAAGGAAAAGTACTAGTTTCGTGCCCTCCCGAAGGCCACGACAACTATGCAGTCAGCTGGCTAGCTGAAGATTTTGGTCAAGACTGGATGCCTGTCTCGTCAAATTTGGTCATTGACCGAAACATAGCATTCATTAGTGGTCTCCCAAAACAGCTGCGTGTTGCCGATAGTAGAGGCAGCGGTCTTGCCATTCTAGAAACACTGATTCAGTCAGGCATTGGCACAGCCTGGCTCTCACTAGATACATCCAGCAATATAGTAACAATCAGTCGGGGCACTGCTTTTGGTAGCAATGGCAAAATCGACAACTCTATAAAAAAAGACGGCCCATACGTGGTTGCGAACCCGGATGCCTACAATACAGCCATTTTTCAGTCGATTTTAAACGACCAACATGTCAAAACTTCTATGCAAGCCATGATCACAAAAGAGAACCTTAAAGACGGCACACGTGACGGCACAAGTGATTACCGCACGATTCTTGCGGACCATAGCTCTAAACCCTTGTCGCAAATTATCCGACTCTGTTTACACGAGAGCGATAACTTGTATGCTCAACAACTATTGCGCACCATTGCTCTAAACGACATCAGCAAGGCTAAAGCAGTTAAGTCAGCGCACAAAAACAGTCGGGTTGAAACAAAAACCCTTGAAGAAAGAGGGTTATTAAAGATTGGCGAATGGCTTTCAGCTCTTGGAGTACCAGGACGCGAAGTTGTATTATTTGATGGCTGTGGTCTCTCAAGGAAAGACTGCGTTACTCCCCATGCTCTAAATTTGGTT
>LNEX01000383.1 GCA_001464165.1 bacterium Ga0077546 | reverse complement strand
TGAGCAAATGTCACTCTACAACACAATATTTGACGAAGAAAGTTTAAGATCCCAACAGATATACCGAGCCTCCAAAAAAAGGGCCGTAAAGCTAACTACTGCTTGCGATCGGCGTTTTGTGAAATGCCAATAACTTAGCTGATGAAATAAATAGGCGGTGTCTTACAAAGGTTTTACAGAGCGTTACCTCGCCTTCTTGACAGCAGCTTTCAAGGGGCGAGATTAACACGGCCTCATCTTGCCAACGCTAAAGCCAGTAAGGAAAGATAACCACCCGGCAAGAGGTCAGCAGTCTTTCGTTTTTTTGTCAATTCAAGATTTCTAAGTTTTCTCCAATAAAACACCAAAAGCAAACTGGCGCACAAAAATCAAACTTGTCATCAGATCTTTGACGGGCCGGAAGTTATCCATCGCATATACGCAGTCGCTGCAAAGCCTGGAAAAACGGTTCTCGAAATCACAGAGAACGCATCAGCAAATCGCCTGGCCCAGGCACTAGAGAGAGTGATCAAACTAAATGATCTGGCAAATGTTCTCGCAAATAGTTTCAATAGACCTTCAACCTAAACACAAGAAGGTCGCCTTGGCCCTTAGTCTAGCGGCTGCGATGTTCAGCACTAACAGCACACAAGCAATGGCCGCTGATAACGCAAACTTAGACCCCGAAGTCGAATCAAATGTCTGGGAAGAGAACGATCAAGAATGCGCTTCCGTTACTCTTAACGGTAAAGAGCTAATTACTTACCGCGGAGAGACCCCTGCTGGCTCAGCAGAAGACCGCGCCGAAAATTTGGCAGATAGACTACAAGACTTGCTCAAAGGCGAGAAGCTCGACCCTTCTAAGCTTGTACCAGCATGCGAAGGCCAATTAGCTGTAATCCGCGTAGACGGCAGCTCAGTAGTGAAACTGGAACTGCCAGACGGCAACAAGTCCTCAGCGCTCGAATACAGCTTCAAGCTCGTCAACAGCATTCGCAGCATTTTAGGTGCTCAGCAAATTCCCGCTAGCTTCATCAAACTGGCAGAATCGCAGTCACCAGAACAGGCTCTGACGGCCTGTCTCAACCACTCGGCCCTACCAAGCCTCAATAATATTGCCCCAGAAAATTTCTCACCTAACTTCAGCGGTCATGCCTCATGGTATGGTGGCAAGTTCCATGGCCGCCGCACATCAAATGGCGATCGCTTCGACATGCACGGCTTAACCGCCGCTCATCGCACCCTGCCTTTCGGCACTAAATTGCTAGTTATGAACCGCCGCACCGGCGCCACCTGTGTTGTTCACGTGAACGACCGGGGACCGTTCGTCGACGACCGAGTGATAGATCTTTCCCGTGGCGCGGCAGAGAAGCTGAACATGCTCTCATCAGGAGTAGCAATGGTTGACTGCATGGTTATCAACCCAGCTGATCGCTAACTAATTGGCTAACTGATTGGCTATCTTAACGGTAGAAGTGTAAAGCACGTCAAGAGCTAAAGCTTGTTCAGCCGAACCTTAGTGCTAAAATGCCTCTGGTTATGAAAACAGATGTCCGAGTTCGAATAGCGCCAAGCCCAACAGGCAATTTGCATGTTGGTACCGCTCGCACAGCTCTTTACAATTACTTGTACGCTAAGAGACATAACGGCACCTTTATTCTTCGCCTTGAAGACACAGACGAAGAGCGCTCAAAAGAGACTTACACCAAAGACATCATCGATGGCTTGAAGTGGTTAGGCCTGAACTGGGACGAAGGTCTCGATATTGGTGGCCCTTATGCACCTTATCGCCAGACCGAAAAAATTGACCACTACAGCACCATGGCCAATCACTTGATCAGCAGTGGCAAAGCCTATTTGTGCTATGCCACCCAGGAAGAATTGGCTGCTCTCAAAGAAGAGCAAAAAGCAACCAATTCCGCCCCTCGCTATGACAATAGAGGCAGAGAAACCAGCGAAGAGCAGCGCAAACAGTTCGAAGAACAAGGTCGCATTCCCTCGGTTCGTTTTATCGTTGAAGAACCACAGGTAGTGTCGTGGCACGATCACATCAAAGGCGAAATCGCCATTGATACGTCAGACTTGGGCGGCGACATGGTAATCGTAAAGTCTAACGGTGTCGCCATCTACAACTTCGCCGTTGTCATCGATGATATCGACATGAAAATGACCCATGTCATTCGTGGCGAAGACCACATTCACAACACCGCCAAGCAACTGCTGATCTATGAGGCCATGAATCAAAAGGCCCCAGAATTTGCCCATGCGCCTTTGATTTTTGATATCGAACATCAGAAGCTCTCTAAGCGCAAACACGGCGAAACCGTGCATATTGATTATTATCGAGCCCAAGGCTATATGCCTGAAGCTATCATCAACTATCTAGCGCAAATGAGCTTTACCCACCCTGAAGGCAAAGAAATCTACGACCTAGAAGAAGCTGCCGCAGTCTTTGATTTAGACAAAGTATCGAAAAGCCCGGCGGTGTTCGATGTTGCTCGCCTCAACTGGTTTAACAGCCATTACATCAGAAGCTTGCCCCTCGACTTAATTGTCAGCAGAGCAATGCCATTCCTCACCGCCCACGATACCAGTGCTTACACGCCGGCCGAGATAGCGGCCATGATAGCCTCAGTGCGAGAAGGGCTTACCACACTATCTGACTTGACTGCGGCAGTACAATTCTATTTTGAACCGCTCAACATTCCAGAAGACATTGCCCGCGATGTCCTCAGCTCTGACAGTGCCAAGAAAGTTCTCAACACCATGTTAAATGCCCTTGGTACCATGCCGTGGGACGACCATCAAGGATGTAAAAAGGCGGTAGACGCCTTCGGTAAAGAAATTTCCCTCAAAGGAAAAGAACTCTACTGGCCCGTTCGAGCCGCCTTATCAGGAAAGACTCAAGGTCCAGACCTTGGTTCAATTATTTCAATACTAGGCGCCGAGCGAGTAAAATCCCGTCTGGAAGCGGCCCTGACTCACAAGTAAGCAGCTAAATCTATGAATAAGATTCAAGTCTTCAATACTCTTTCTGGCACGAAAGAAGAATTTGTTCCACTGCAGGACAACGTCGTCAGAATGTACGCCTGCGGCCCCACCGTCTATGATTTAAGCCACTTGGGTCATGCCCGGATGGCCATAGTCTGGGATGTAGTGCAACGCTATCTGCGCTTTGTTGGCTACGACGTTATCTATGTGCGCAATATCACCGATGTCGATGACAAAATCATCAAGCGCGCCAAAGAGTTAGGTATTACACCAGAGAAGCTCTCACGCCAGTACACCTATGCCTTCTGGCACGACATGCACTCACTCAATGTCGAATCACCAGATTTCGAGCCAAGAGCGACTGAGTACATCACTCAGATGATTGCCTTCACCCAGGGCCTAATTGATGGTGGCCATGCCTATGAAGCTGGTGGCGATGTCTATTTTGACGTGGCTTCTTTCAAAGACTACGGCAAACTAGGCAAGCAAAACTTAGAGCAACTGCTAGTGGGCTCGCGCGAGCAAGCTGTGGCTCAAGAAACCCTGGCCCACTTGAAAAAGAGCCCGGTTGATTTTGTGGGTTGGCCTAGCCCCTGGGGTAGAGGCCGTCCGGGCTGGCACCTGGAATGCTCAGCCATGGTCAAGCGCATACTGGGTGAAACCATCGACATTCACTGCGGTGGAGAAGACCTTGTTTTCCCTCACCATGAAAACGAAATAGCTCAGTCAGAAGCTCTACATGGCCAACCCATGGCCCGCTATTGGCTGCACAATAGCTTTGTGCAAACCAATTCAGAGAAAATGGCTAAGTCACTGGGCAATTTCAAAACCATTAGAGACTTGCTGGCAACATTTTCGGCCGATACCATTCGCCTCTTTATTCTGCAATCGCATTATCGAAATCCGATTGACTTCACCATTGAAAGTTTGCAAGCCACCAGCACCGGAATTCAACGCTTGCTGCGAGCCGCCAGTTTCGAACACGGATTAAATGAGAATGAAGCGGTTGCCCCGAGCGCGGCGGCACAAAAAACTGCTGACACATTCAAAGCTGAATTTGCCGCAGCAATGAACAACGACTTTAATACAGCTATTGCGATTTCGCATCTCTATCAATTGGCCGACGGTATCACTCAGACCAAATCAGCAGCCGACAAGCAGTATCTAGCCAGCACTCTGGTTCACTATGCCAAAGTATTGGGCTTGACCATGACTGACACAAGACAAGAGCTAGACACCGCCACTGGTGCCAAACTAATCGACTTGATTCTTACCTTGCGCAAAGAAGCACGAGAAAGAAAAGACTATGCCTCCTCAGATCTGATTCGCAAGAGCCTGACTGAAATTGGCGTAAATGTCATGGACAGCGCCGATGGAGCCACTTGGGAAAAGACATAGATTGACAGCAATCCCGTAGCTATACTTATGGCAAATTCGGACGCGGGCCCCAGTAGCTGCAAGCGTTGCATTTCACCATGTTATCGGTGACTGTCCAGTCGCAGGCCGAAATACAAGTTTTCGAAGAGCGAAGCTTAGCTTCCACTTCAAAGGGCCCTTCGATTAAGGTTCTAAAAATTTGTTCGCAGAAAGAACATCTCATTACCTGATAATTGCCCTCGATACTGAGCACAGGCCCGTAATGCTTGCTGCCGCATAATTTTAAGTCGAAATCGTCCAAAGAGCTTTCCTGAGTGAGCTAAAACTAAATTGTATTGGTACAGCTGAAGTTTGGCTAGCACCAAGAAAATGTTATGGCTCAATCTTCAATTCTGACCTTTACCGTGACGCTCATAAACGTTATAGCGATAATTCCAATCGGCAAATTCTTTAGCACCGATGCAGCGTGAGTGATAGCGGGCTTCTCCCTGAGAGGTGTAATTTGCCAAGATCTGAGCAATTACGTTGGCCTTTTCTAAGCCATCAAATGTCTGCCCACCTTCAACCACGATAACTCCAGGCTGACTCTTCGCAATGTCACACCGCAGTCGATCAAACATTTTTTTCTTAGTCGCTGCAATCCAACCAAAAGGCTTACCAAGCACATCATCCTTTAAATCATGAGACTCAATATTAGCCAGTGAACTAAAGGCCTCAGTACTAATGAAATAGCCCGCAATGGGCCTCTCAACTAAGGCATAGAGGGGAAAACCTGGCAACAAACGGCCATTTAGAATCATAATAGATTCACCAGACTGAGAAAACTTAGCGAAAGCATCAGTCAACTCTAAATAGGTTGGATCAATTGCATTAGGTCCAGTCAATACAGTGACATTTTCACGACGCTGCAGTATCTCAGCGGTAGCCAGAGACAATAAACTAATAGAGCACAATGCAACCAGAGCAAATATCTGAACCTTCGGCAAACGACGGTAGGAAAGTCTTGGGTATCTTCGACAGATTCTCGAGAAAAAGCTACTTTCAAGCAAATAGCAAAACTGTAAAGCAAAACTCATGCAAGAGGCCCAAACGACAAGCAAGATGTCGGTACTCAAGCCGCTCATGCCTATTTGATAGAGAACGAATCCGGCCATCATTAGAGTAAAAATGGGTCGCAACAGAGCCACGCGATTGACTATGCCAAAACTGAGGATCGCTGCTGCTGCACAAAAATAAATTACATCTCGACGGTCTGGGGTAGATCCAAGACCAAAGTAGGCAATCTGATCTAAATAGTAGCTGGTAATTTTGAGTGGAATAATCCAATCAACAAGCTCTCTCAGAGCTGCTGGATCAAGCCGCAAAAGATACGACCAAGAGATGCAAAATGAAATTATCAGCCCAAGTAACTCATAGGCAAACCTATTCGCTTTGCCTCCCAAGCGACGACTAAGAAATTCGACAGTTTCAATGGCTAGGGGCACCAAAATAAACCAGACATCAAAGGAAGCACCAAAACCGGCCAAGAGCCCACAGCCAAAGCGAAGCCACGGCCTGGCGGCGTTAACCGAAAAACTACTCCAAGCGGTCAGGCGCAAGAACAAATAAGGAGAGAGAAGAAGAGCGAAAATGTGCTGAGCACTACCGTAGGAATAGCCCATGGCAAAGTTTGCCAGACCGAACCCAATCAAGAGAAACCAAAGCTGTAATTGGCAGCGTTGATCTAACTTAGTTAGCGAAACAATATAAATACAAAGAGCAAAAGAAAGCAGAGCCAACGCTGATACTTCAATGAATGAACCTAGCGCCAATGATGCAAAAGGAAAAACAAGAGGAAGACCTGTCTGCAAATCTGCTGGTAATAGAGCACCACCAGTATGAGCAGATGCTAGTTGAGCCAAATCAAAATAGAAGTCTCGGAAAGGAACTTGACCCTGAAGTATGCGACGTGCTGCTTCCATTTCATAGCAGATCGTCCCAGCAAGATCGCGATAAAAAATAGCTCGATAGGCAATACCCGCAGCAAAAACAGCCAGGGCAGCTAGCGCAACAAATAATATACGTTTGTCAATTGTCGATTTCATTAGTCTTTGCGTTTATAAACACTGATCCCACCCTTCCGCTCAACCACCTTATAGTTTGGCATTCTGGTATTGATGAAATCAGCATCGCCCAATACCCAGCTCATTGGATTATCTTGTATGAAAATTAGCTTCGGTCGATTCTTCTCAATGTCTTCGGTATACCAGTCAATAACTTGCTTCTTGTAACCTTTGAAGCGCTCTTTAGCTTTAGCATCGAGGTCTGGTTTATCAACGATAAATGACAAAATCGGCAGCATCATGCCATGCAAGAAGCGCGAACCGGCCTTGCGCTCAGTTTGCAAAAGCACAGGATAGCCTGGGGCCATCGAGGCGCAGATAAAGATCAATGAATCACCCTTGCTACTGTGCTCTAGGCAAGTAGACACAAACCAGTCCATATCATCAGCCGTACCCATACCCCATTCAGGATAGCCCACCTGCACCAAGGGGTAAGGCTGGCGGTTGCGCAGCTCTTCTTCTTCAACTGTCTGCACCGAATTTAAATACATACCACCGCCCACAACGGTGAGCGCCACCACAGAAGCAGCCATACCAGTCAATTCTAATTCTGGCCGCCCCCATCTAATTGCCTTAAGAGGCAGTAGCTGATAGAGCAAAGCTGCCTCAACGGCCAAAGCCATAGTGTTTCCCATGCGCACTGCAATCATATGGCATGACCAATCCTGACCGGCCAGTACAAAAACCACAGCTGACATAAAAGAGAAAGCACACAGAGCCAAAGGCAAGCTACTCGACGGGGCAAAGACTACAGCCAGCAAAGCGGCCAAGGCAAGCAAGAGAAAATCGACACGCCAGAAACTAGCCATATTGAAGATAGGAGAAGTAACGTAATATTCATAACCTTCTTTATAGATTGGCACCACAAAATTGAAAAACGCCTTAAGTTCTTGAGGCGGTAGAAAGAGAAAATGAACCAGATAGATTGCAATCACCGCCACCGCCGCACGAACCTCAGTGGCAATCAAAGGCTTAAACTGACGACAGCGTAACCACCAAACCAATTCAGGGGCACAAGCCATCAGCATAAAATGCGGTTTGAGAGCCAAACCAATACCAGCCAAAACTCCAGCAGCAATACAAGGCCAGCGCCCTACCTCAATACCCTGCCAACGCAAGTAACGCAAGAGCAGAAAGGGGGCATAAACGATACAAAAAATATGTTCACGCTGTCCAAAATCCAGCCGTTGAACCTGATTGAAATAGGCAAAGCCAATCATGGCACAGGCACCAAGTACGACAGCTCCCGTTCGCCGAGAAGCAGGCAGAATCCACAACATCATTAAGCAACTAAGAATCTCTACGGCAGAAACATAGATTGAAAAACTCAAAGGTGCAGGGACATGAAAGAGACGAGAAAGAACCACTGGCAAGATCTGAATATAAATCGCCAACGGTGGATTAACGTCAAACATATCTATGTAAGGCACTTTTCCATCAAGAAGAAGCTGGGCCATGTGAACGTAGAGGCCCTGATCACAATAAATCAACATCGGGTGACCCAGCCACCAGCGTAAGCTGATTAGCAGCGTAAGCAATGACAACGAACCAGCAGCAAGCAACACAACCATGGCCAAATCGCTGGCCATTGGCTTATCATCTACGTTCTTGTATTCCGCTGGCGCGGCCTGCCCCGGCTCTCTAATTACTTCGCCAAGCAGAGGCATACTAAGCGCTCCAGAGGTCAATATTATGTTGCTTGGTACAAATGGCGTCCATGACAATTTCAGCTTCAGCCATCTGCTTTTTGTAAGCGGCGATATCTTCAGGACGGCCCTGTAATTCAGGCGAAACTAAACAAAGCTTGAAGTTAGCGTCCTTTAGCAGCATATAGTCTTCCTTGCTGAGCGATAAGCGAGTGAAGCAGTCAATCCAAACCCAATCAACTAAGCCAGCGAAATTGAGCACTGTTTCGATTGTCTCAAACTCAGAATAGCGCAGCGCAATACGCTTCTCCCCGCGCTTGGTCAGATTGACAATCATCGGCAACGACGAATCAAGAAAGAAATAATTCTCGATTTGGTATTTCTCCATCAGGGACAAAACAGTATCTTCAATACGCTCACTCTTAACGTTTAAAATCAATGTACCGTGCTTCTTGTACTCAGCAAAAAATGGCTCTGCATCTTCTCCATCTTTGAAAGGGTCATGCTGCAAAATTAAACGCTCGCCACGATCTCGCAAATCTATTTCGCAACCAAACAAAGCGGGCACTTGACGCAATTGTTCCAGTTGATTGATACGGTGGGCAATAAAATGCATTCAAACTTCCCCTAATTATTTATTGAGCGATTTATTGAGAGATTGCTTAAGTTTGATACTAAAATCGACAGTGCGCTTAATAAATTTCACTTTCGACTGAAAGCCGGTATTCCACTTTGACTCACCGTGAATGCGCGGAGGAAATACCACATCAAATCGAACAATGTTTAGACTCCTCTGCCTAGCCATATAATAGGCATAAAGGTCTAAGGCAAAGTCAGTGGGCGGCTCAGACCAAGCCTGAAAGAAAGACCGATGAAAAATATTGGGCTGGGCATTAATATCCCACAAGTTGGTGCCCATGTAGAAAGTCTCAAATAGACTCATTCCCCCAGTAAAAAACGAGTCAGCCAAAGGCCGACCACGCCGCAATCCTTTGACATAAATATCTCTTGGATAATTTGCTTGTTTGACTATCTCAAGAGCCTTGACGATATCGCTTGGATCTGTCTGCATATCAGCGTGAGTCCATCCAATATAATCACTTTCGCATGCACGCAAACCTTCAAGAATACCAAACCCATAACCTTGATTAACTGGCACCCTAATTGATGTAGCGAAAGAGTATGATGGCAACTGGCTGGCTAGCACCGCCGGTGTCTCATCGGTAGAGCCGTTATCGACGAGCAGCAACTGAACCTGCGAGACATCGTTGGCCGCAATACTCTCAAAGCGGCTGAGAATAAGAGGAATATTTTTCGATTCGTTATAGCACGGCATTACCACCGTAAATGTCTGATTCTTAGCCTGGCTTTTGTGCATATCACTTAAATCGCTGGTCATCGCTATATTTTACTGACCTCTTTCTTGTACTCGTGCCACGAGCATTTTTTGAAAAACGACTGCCAGTAATCAAATGTTTTGAGATCATTCGGTATGCCGAACGAAATATAATCAACCACCTCAAAAGCCACGCATTTAAGCCCCAGCTGTGCCAACACACCGACCATACTGTCTACATAGAACTCCCCATCAAAGTACTTCGCTTTGCGAAAGAAGAAAGCACCAACAATAGCGTGGTCGGCTCTCGGGTTCTCAGAAATTGCCTTCTTCACCGAAACCCCAGTAATCAAAGGAAATTCAGCAGGCTTGTCGTCAATTTTCAGCCAGCCAAACATTTGAGGATTGCGTTCACTAGAAGGATGATTACGAAAGCTAAAGGCTGCCATATCAATAGTTTGATCGGCCATCAGCGCCTGCCACTTGCTTTGCTCGTAAACGATACCGTTATCGCAGGCACCGATCAGCAAACTAGACTCAGGGTCAATTGGCGGCTCAGCGCCATCAATGCCTAGCTGGCAAGAAGAAGCCTGCCCTTCAGTGATACCATCAATGGCAACAACGCTGACATTAGGAAACTGCTCAGTCAAAATTCCTTTCAACTGCGAATTATCGAGGTGCTCTTTCTGCGCTACGAAGACGTAACGCGATGCCGGCGGTAAATTGTCGCAGGCAAGCACTACCATCGGTTTGTTCGAAACTGGAATCAGCGGCTTTGGTGTTAAATAGCCAACCTCAGCAAATCGCGAGCCTTTTCCGGCCATAGGTATCAAACAAGTGTTAACCAAACTAGACTGAGGCTCACTAAGTCTACTCTTTTGTCCTGTCCTAGGCTGATCTTCAAGGCCTTCTTGAGCTAGCCTAGAGAAATAGTCAGACCAGTGCTGGTACTCTTCAAGATCGCGTGGCGTACCCCATTGCAGCATATAATCTACTTCGTATACCAATACACGCAGCTCATCAGCCACCATTAGGTTATAAACCATACTGACATAGTATTCACCGTTGACCTGAATATCTTGTTTCATCAGCTCTTGGAAGTAATGCTTGATGTACTGGCCACGAGAAAAATAGTAGGTGCCGTTAGAAGCAAATTCGGCCATGCGATTGTTCGTAAATGGCTTCTTCTCTTGAATCGCTTCTAACCAAAGATTATTCTCCTTTATGAAGGCATAGTTGTCTGTACCAAGCATATGAGGATGAAAATTGCGGTAGGCTGCTACAGCGCCAGCAGCTCTTCTGCTGCGAGTTTTCGCTAAGAAATCAGAATAATTCCAATATGAATAGAAATCGCAATAATTAACGATAGTCGCTTCTGCCTCTTCGATGCGATCGAGACATTGTGCAACGGCATAAACAGGGCCTTTTCTATGGGTGTCAATCGAAATAATCTCAGCGCTGGGAGCAACGCGATTGAGAACCTCACGCAAATTAAAATCAGTCTGGCTCAAATGCTCTTGATTGCAGACAAAAGTAAACTTATCGTCAGAAGAAAACATCGAGACAACATGCTCAATCATCGGCTTGCCGTCTACTTCAATTAATGGTTTTGGCAGCCTGTAGCCAGCCTTGATAAAGCGTTCGCCTAAACCAGACATCGGAATTACAACATGGGTCATAGGGTCTGCCTGTATTTTTCAGCTTCCCAATCGCTTAAATAATCGACTTCACCCTGGTTCAAATAATTCATGGTGGCAAGCTCACCACCGAGTTGTAACATCACATGAGAACGCAAAACTTCTTCAGTTTCACGGCACTTTCGCAAGCTCTGACCAAGTAGCAAAACATGCTCCCCTGAAATTATCACTTTGGGTGGATGACCAAACTGCTCTAGATAATCGGCCACTGACTGCACAGCCTCAGGGCTATCAAACTCAGTCAAAGCCATACCTCGAGCCCAGCAATAAACAGGCTGATCGGGTGTAGCACAAGAAGCTAGTAAATATGCCGGGTCACGTCGCAGGGCATCCAGCAAAATATGGTCGTCACTCAAATAAGCCAACCATTTCGTACCACAAACTTGATTGACTAGGGCCGAGGCAAAATTGACTAACTTATAGCGGTAGAGGTTAAATGTAAGCCGGCTGGCCAACTTGTCGACAACTTCATTGGTAATCTGCATCACCACCTGTTTGCTTGCGCCAGCAACAATCAGCCCATGGTTTTCCAAAAAGACAATGGCTATACTTGCCTTATCAGGCTTAGCAGACTGCCAGTTTTTCTCTTTGAGCTGCTGGAGAAGAGCCACAGCCAAGGCTGGCCCTGGAGTTCTATAAGGCACCATAAAGAGAGCATCTTGATACTGTGGAAAAGTAGTAGCAAAAATATCAGCTACTATTTTTTGCCAATCACTACGACAAACCAAGGAGGCCACCGCAATCGGATGGGTATGCAGCGTATACTTTCCTAGCAAGCAATGCAGCAGCGTTTCAATTGATGGTCGACGTTTGCTAGAAGACTCTGTGCTTAGAGCGGCAGCCACTGCTATTTTCGCCTGAGCTTCCAGTATTTCAGTAGTAGCATTAGTGGCGCAGCTAGATAAAAACTGAACCAGACTTGGCCATTCTAACAAGCAAAAATCAGACTCTGAACTGACTTCACTAAGAGCCATACCTGAGGCCTTAACGAAAATTCGCCCATCATCAAGCTTGACCGATGTATTGCCGCCACCAGCTTGCACCAAATCAAAACGTTCGCCAGCAAAGCGCGATATTTCTATGAGATCAGCCATTTCAGTCTCTATCGAGTTCATTTTCTTACCAACTCAAGCAACTGGAGAAAATCATCAAAAATAGTAACACTGTCGCAGACTCGCTCAATATTTCCACCTTCAGCGTTAAACCAATAGCAGTCAAGACCAAGTTTTCGTGCACCTTCAATATCGCGCTCAAAGCTATCACCAATCATGCAAAGACTAGCTAAGGGCAAGCTGAGCTTCTGGGCCGCCAGCTCAAACATGCGGGGATGGGGCTTTTCATGACCACTTTCTTCGCTGGTAACAATAGCCTGCAAATAGTTATCAATCTTAAGGTGCGCGATTTTTTCAAACTGTATGCGCGCAGTCAAATCGGTAACAATAGCGACGGGCAAACCCACTGATTGAAGAAAAGCTAGGCAGCCTGGGCGCAGCTGCATATTATCAAAAAATATTTGCCAATAAAGATCTTCAGCAGCACAAGACAACAGATGCGGAAAGCGACCAAAGGCCTCGGCTATACCCTGAAAATAAAGCAAGCGGCTATGAGAAGAAGCCAAACCATGTAGGTTTTTATTAACCTTCATGCGACAATCGACATATTGCCCCTCAACTATTTCAAGTGTTTGCTCAAGCTCAGAGGCCAGCCACTGCAAAGCACCTGCAATGGCAGGTTCGTGCGCCAGTTTATAGTCATAGACTGTATTATCGAGATCAAGGAGAATGCCTTTACTCTTCATGCATTTCTTCCTTGTCTTTCATCAGATCATTGATGATAAGCAAAATAATCAACTGCACAAAGCCGCGTAAATCCTCGGCCCACTCAATTTTATTTTCAACTAACTCTTCTAAATTAGGAATCAAGTCACTCGCCAATTTTTGCAAAAGTGCCGGTGGCACTGGCTCAGAAAGAGTCAAATCTTGTTTCGATAGATTCTCACTATAATCCCAATGCAAGAGCAAACCATTGGCCATAAGTTCTTGCACTAAATCTTCTAATTGAATACTTGAACTAAGAGACAACTTGAGCGAAAGTTTGGCCTGGGCTGTTAGCGAGCCTTCATCAAGTAAAGCTTGAGGATAATAACGAATGCAGAGGTCGGCAAACTCTCTTTGAGGCGAAATAAACTTGTCAGCATCAGTCTTTCTTCGACTAATCTGAGCGCTAGCCTGTTTCTCGGTATAGCCTCGTTCGCGATGATCGCGACTGACTTTCCAAAAAGTCTTGAGCTCAGCTTCCGGATCCATGAAAATCTTGAGGTCAATCACTTTACGCGACTTAGGTAAGTAGAAAGTATGCAAACCTGAGAGCACAATGAAATCATTTGGCTCGATCACCCGAGCGCTGGTAAAGGCACCAGTTGAATGATCATAATCGACACGCTCAACACTGCGACCACGCTTGAGATTGAAGAGCGTATCGGCCTGCCTATGGAGAAAATTGGCCTTAGGATCAAGATGAGTAATGTCTTTACCTTTCCAATTTTCATCATGCCTAGCCCATTTGTGGTCCGCGTCGCCTTCTAGCTCTACGACCCTATTCTGCAGTAACGATTTTATATCTTTAAGCAGCGTCGACTTTCCCGCACCACTATCTCCACCGATGCCAATGACAATGGCTTTCTCACGCTTATAGCTAGAATTGCTTCGCACCCCAGTGCGATAGCAGAGCACAATATTAGCCAAAAGAGTTGCTTCTAGCAGAGTAAAGGCGAGAGAAGAGAGGTGTTCACCCTGTATCGCCAAATTCCAAACATGATCGCAAAAAATAATAGCCGGATAATCAAACTGATGGAAAAACAGAAAATAGAATAGATAGAAACACGAAAGCGCAATGCCAGCTGGCACAATTCGACTATCACGGCGACTATATTTGATCATGAAAATGCTGAGAAAAGGCACTATCCATACGTACCAACCCGGGGCGGGAACAATTAGTGCCACAAATAAAGCAAAAACTATGTTGAGGAAGGCATCTAACAAATCAAGATTGATTTTAGGATAGAGAGCAAAGCGCACATAAGTGCTGCACACAGCCAAAACTGGCAAGAAAATATGCATTGAACCAATACTTATGTAAGACTCGAAAATCTGGCTCTGCTTCGGATTATGCAAAACTATTGCTTGAAATCCAGCTGAAGACAAAAATGGATAAACCCAGAAAACAAGCATAAGCAGCGAACAAACGAGATAAAGAGCAGCCATTTTTGGCTTCTGATTGCGATAAATATAGGTGAGACATAAGGGCAGGGCAGCTACCACATGAGACTTAGTCGCTAGAGCCAACCCAAAGAGCAGTGCAGACTTGAGAGTATCGTGCTTGCGTAAAAAATAAACCGCTGAAAACAGTATCGCCGTCGGTATCAAGTCAAGCTGCGAGTGGACATAACATGCGTAAAGGATAATGGGCGAAAGAAAGTAATACCAAAAGACTTTGTTTACGCGAGCAGGAAACATTTTGACCAATAAAAAAGCAATCAAAATATCGCTAAAAAGCGTAGGCAATTTCATAAAGAAATTGACCAAATACGAATTGTCAAAGCCAATAAGCTTTAGCGGCAAACAAAAGAAGCCAATGAGATAAAGCATCAGCGGCTGATAAGGAAACTGATCGCGCTGGGCGGTGGTTTGAAAATAGAAATCCCAGGGATTATCAAAGTGACTGATAAAGTGCTGAACAAAGGGCACAAATAGCTGGTTCATATAACCAGACGAAAAGAGCACCATAGCCAGAACCTTTACCAAGCCAACCAAAGCAAAAGCACCAATACCAATTGGCACAGGCCTCTTAACGGCAGACCTAGCAGGTCCGCTGTCGAGTTTTTCTGTTGGATTCAAAGTAGGTTCTGCTTTTGCTTCCATCAATCCTGCATGATCACTTTCTACTCTGATATGCCCGCTCTTAGACAGCCGAACACTACTTACAACCACATCAAAATAAGAGATTGTGGCCAAATCACTAGTATCAAGGGCCTACATTTCAAAAAGAGTCAATTTTTTCGACTTATTACTTAGAGGCACTGCCTTCTGGATAGTAAATAAAGTCGCAGCGGAATGGCGCCGGTGCGTCTTTGAAATCGGCGGGCAAAGGGGCAAATGGTGACTGTATTTTCACTGAGTCCACGGTTCGTTCAATAGCTCTTTGGCCACCTGTGGCGCTAACCGTATGAACATCTGTGCAATAACCAGGGCGTGTAATCAAAAACTCAACAGCCACACTGTAGCGGTGGTCAGACTTTAGCGGCCGCCAACCTTCTGCCAGGCGGTTCTGCAGGTCTATACAATAGCGCTGCTGCTCAGGGGTATAACTATGCTCGCTAACCGGCGAAACCATCACCTTATGAGGACCAACCGGCTTGCTAGACTCAATTGTCGTTGATGTAGTGGTAGTGGTGGTCTTGTCTTCGACTTTATCGGTCTTACTGCACCCAGTCACTACGACAGCCGCAGGGATAAGCAAAGAACACAAGAGAACCGACAGGCGCATGGTGAGACCTCAAATAAGATAAGCCCATTCTACACGAGGGCGAATAAGTCATGTATCACCTGAACCGATTCAGCGACTGTAAAAATCCGGTAAGCACAAGAAATAGCCACACTAATGCTCTATAGCTTCCACTGGTCGCCTAATTTGAGCACCAACGCAATGGCCATCATTAAAATCGAGGTCGAGATAAGCCTCTTTCAAACCTCGGCTCATGACATAGCTCAACTGCACAACCTTGTTGTCAACCACTTTCTTCTCGCTTAGACGAGTGCCCAAAAGCTTTTCAAGCTGCTCAACATCTTTGCCTATCAGTCGACCAGAACCAATCAAATCTTGAACCATCGAGTAACGAGTAGGACCAACACCAAAGTCCCAAATTTCACTATTAAACGGCAACGGTGTGGGATCTTGAACAAACGAGATAGCCAAAGCGGCTATGGCAATCAAGAGAATTAACTCGACGGCCAACAGCCACTTAAAAATTGGCCGCGTGCGCCACAAGGTTTTGAAGTCAAGCTTACTCAAGATCTAATGCTCAAATCATACTAAGTTAAATCATCACTGCCTGGTAATTATAGGGGTCTTGACACAACCCAAACATTTTGATATTTGTACAAATATGGAAATTCAACCAGTTTTAAATGCCTTCGCCGCCCTCTCGCAAGAGTCACGGCTAAAAACCTTTCGTCTTTTGGTACAGCAAGGTAGACAGGGCTTGGCCGCTGGCACAATCGCCTCGCAATTGGAGATAACCCCAGCCACTATGTCTCACCACCTAGAGCAACTGAGCCAAGCTGGCCTTTTGTCTTCTCGTAGAGAAGGGCGCTCAATTATCTACAGCGCCAACTATGACACCATGCAAAACCTCATCAATTTCCTTTTAGAAAACTGCTGCGAAGGAAAAAATGATTGCTGTACCGAAATCAACACATGTCAAGAAAACATCGGGCAAAAAAAACCATGAAAGTAATCTTCGCCTGCGTCCATAATGCTGGCCGTTCACAAATGGCTGCGGCCTTCTTCAATTTATATTGCGATCAAAGCAAAGCTCATGCTCTATCAGCTGGCACCGAACCTGGTACCACGGTACATCCAGAGGTGCTACAAATTATGAAAGAAGATGGTATCGATCTCTCTGAAGTTAAGCCGCAACTGCTCACCGACGCTCTAGCAGCAGACGCCAACATGCTCATTACCATGGGCTGTGGTGAAACCTGCCCAACCATTCCAGGGCTAAAGAGAGCAGACTGGGCTTTGCAAGATCCCAAAGGGCAGCCAATTGAGCGCGTTCGCGAAATTCGAAACGAAGTGGAAACACTGGTAAAAAATCTTGTGGAACAAATCGGCGTGGCAAAAGCGCGCTCAGAAAGCAGGATAAAGTAATGGTTGAACAACCAAGCATCGGCTTCTTCGAACGTTGGCTCACGGTTTGGGTTTTTCTCTGCATCGGTGCGGGAATTGCCCTAGGGCAACTGCTACCAGAGCCTGTAAAATTTATCGGTTCACTTGAAATTGCCAAAGTCAATATACCTGTTGGCTTTTTGATTTGGCTCATGATCGTGCCAATGCTTTTGAAAATCGACTTCAGCGCCCTCGGACAAGTCAAAGGCCACTGGAAAGGCATTGCTGTAACTCTCTTTATAAATTGGGCAGTAAAGCCATTTTCTATGGCCTTACTTGCATACATATTTATTCGCGTCATCTTTGCACCATACCTGCCACCTGAACAAATCGACAGCTATATAGCAGGACTGATTCTACTAGCCGCTGCACCGTGCACCGCCATGGTATTCGTCTGGAGCCAACTAACAAAGGGTGATCCTTATTTCACACTGTCGCAAGTCGCTGTCAATGACTTAATTATGATTTTCGCTTTTGCCCCGATAGTAGGACTACTGTTGGGTCTATCGGCAATCACAGTGCCTTGGGATACCTTGCTAATCTCGGTTGGGCTTTACATTGTCATACCAGTGATGATTGCCCAGCTGTGGAGAAAAATATTGCTAAAACAAGGGCAGAGCGCCTTTGACAAGACACTTGTATTTCTTCACCCGGTCTCGCTAACAGCACTACTAACTACTCTTGTATTGCTCTTTGCTTTTCAAGGCGAAGCAATTCTCAAACAACCTCTTGTAATAGCGATGTTAGCCGTACCGATTCTCATTCAAGTGTTTTTCAATTCGACCCTAGCCTACTTGCTAAACAAACAGTTTGGTGTTGCCCATTGTGTCGCGGGCCCCTCTGCTCTAATTGGCGCCAGCAACTTCTTTGAACTAGCTGTGGCAACGGCCATAAGTCTATTTGGCTTCAACTCTGGAGCCGCTCTAGCCACTGTGGTTGGCGTATTGATTGAAGTGCCGGTAATGCTCGCTGTCGTCAAAATTGTAAACAGCAGCAAAAACTGGTACGAAAAAGGAATTCCAAAGAATCAATGTTAAATACTTAAAAGCAAGGAACAGACCAAAAATTAGACAGTCTGCCAAATACAAAGAAAGAGGCTAAGCCATGAAAATTCAAGTATTCGACCCACCAATGTGCTGTTCAACAGGTATTTGCGGACCAGGAGTAGACCCGGCACTGGTAACATTCAGCGCTGACCTCGACTGGATCAAACGTCAAGGCATTGAAGTCGAGCGCTACAATCTCTCGCAGCAAACTCAAGCTTTTGTCAGCAATCCAACTGTTGCTGCGGCACTAAAAAAAGACGGTAATGACTGCCTCCCCCTAATTCTTGTAGACGGCAATATCGCTTCGCAAGGCTGTTATCTATCGCGAGAAAAATTGGCTGAACTTGCTCATGTTGAATTCTCTAAATCTGAGCAAAAAGACGAGCCTAACAAAGAACAAAAGTCTGGGCTCAAATTTACTGTTCAACAAGCCGAAATCAAAAGTTCGACAAGCTCTGGCTGCTGTAGCGCGCCCAAAGAAAAAGAAGAATCAGACAGGAAGTCTTCGTCCTCGTGTTGCTAAATGCTAAGTAAAGGAGCGGCCATGAATCTGGTTGAGCAAGCCACCAAATATATGTTCTTCACCGGCAAAGGTGGCGTTGGAAAAACGTCAGTATCTTGCGCTGTGGCCATTGCCCTAGCAGACAAAGGCAAGCGAGTGCTATTGGTCAGTACTGACCCAGCCTCAAACCTTGATGAAGTGCTCCATGTCGCCTTAAAAGGAACACCAACAGCTGTGCCCGATGTGCCCGGACTCGATGCTCTAAATATCGACCCAGAAGCAGCGGCCTGCGAATACCGTAATAGATTGATAGAACCATATCGCGGCCTCTTACCCGAGGCTAGCTTAAAGAGTATGGAAGAGCAGCTCTCTGGATCATGCACCACCGAAATCGCCGCCTTCGACGAATTTGCGAGGTTACTTGGCGACGACGAAAAAACAGCCAACTACAACCACGTCATTTTTGACACGGCCCCAACCGGTCACACCATGCGCCTGCTGTCGTTGCCGAAGTCTTGGTCTACTTTTATTGAAAACAACACCACTGGCACGTCTTGTCTTGGCCCCCTAGCTGGCCTGCAACAACAAGAGAACATATATGCATCATCAGTGAGCACACTGATTGATGCTACCCGCACAACCCTAGTATTAGTTGCTCGCCCAGAGCAATCGGCCTTAAGAGAAGCTGCCAATACTAGCAGCGAGTTAAGAGCAATTGGCGTTGTCAACCAATGTCTCATGCTCAATGGTGTTTTGAAGAGCGATGACATTAATGATACTAGTCGCGACGCCATAGCGGCAGCATTCTTAAGCCGCGAACAGTCGGCTAGAAGCTCAATGCCAGAAGCATTATCAGCAATACCCACCCAAGAAATACTGCTCAGCGCCAAAGCCCTGATTGGTGTGGAAGCACTGCGAAGTATGTTTGCCACAACAGTTTCGAAAAATCTAGCTGTTAACAATTTAGCTGAAAATTCTGCCGTAAATGAAATCCTTCCTCAGCCTCTAGTGAGTATTGTTGATGAACTAGAAAAATCTGGCAAAGGCGTAATCATGACCATGGGCAAAGGTGGTGTTGGCAAAACCAGCATAGCTGCAGCAATAGCAGTAGAACTTGCCCACAGAGGACACGCTGTACGCCTGAGCACCACTGACCCGGCAGCTCACTTGTTGTGGGTAGTAGAAAACCCAGTACCAAATTTGAGCATCAGTCGCATTGACCCCGCAGCCGAAACTAAGGCCTATCAAGACGAAGTCATGCAAAGCGCTGGTGAAAATCTCGACGAGCAAGGGAAAGCCTTACTTGACGAAGATTTGCGCTCACCTTGCACAGAAGAAGTGGCGGTATTTAGAAGTTTTGCCAACATAGTGGCGGAAGGTCAAGATAGCTTTGTCGTGTTAGACACGGCACCAACAGGCCACACAATTTTGCTACTAGATGCAGCCCAAGCCTATCACAAAGAAGTACTGCGGCAATCAAGCAACATGCCTGACTCTGTAATCAATTTATTGCCAAGATTACGCGACCAAGACTTTACACGCATTTTGATTATCACTCTGCCCGAAGCTACTCCAGTGCATGAAGCCAAGCATTTACAAGAAGATCTGGCCCGAGCAGACATTCATCCTTTTGCCTGGATTATCAATCAATCGCTCTCAGCGGCTCAAACGACAAACCCTGTTTTGCAAGCCCGTCGAGAAAACGAACGACCATACATAACCGAAGTTAAGCAGCTAAGTAAACGCGTTGCCGTGGTGCCTTGGTTAGTGGAGCCACCAACTGATTCGTCTGGTCTGGAAAAAATGCTTGGTGGCAAGCTCCCTATTTCGCCTGTACTTTCAAATCAACGCTAATTGCGCTGCTTCCAGGAATACAACTATGCTCGCAAGCTAGCCACTTGACAGAGGCCTTTAATGTCACTATCTGACCAGTCTTGAGCGTTTTTGACGGCGTAACTAAAGTGGAAAGCCGCAACTTCTTAGAATATCCATAAGTGACGATACCTGATTCTTTAAAGGTCTCGTAGGCGGGCCAACTAAGCGGCTGCGCAGAAAAGCCCGGGGGTAAGGTAAAGTCAACCGCTGTCGGCATCCCTGTTTGTCCAGGGTCTTTATAGTAAATGTGCCAGCCTGGCTCCATTTCAAAGTCGACATAGACCTTGAGTGGCTTACCTAAGACAATCTTTCCGCTGTCACTAATGAGTGACGCTTTAACCGGCCCCAAAGGCTTATCGCCTAAGCTCTGAGCAAAACAAGAACCGGCGGAAAACCAAATAGCGCCGGACACTATTGCCATACTGGTAAGGCTAAAGGCCAGAGTATTGATCAATGCCACTAGATACTTTGTACGTCGCATACGGTCCAAAACCTCATTATTTACCATCAGTGCAAATAACCATTGGGAAGCAATAAGCGCGCGCCTGGCTCTAGTTCGATAGCTTCTAGATGGCCAGCAATCTTATTGTCTTTTGTCTTAACATGCATGTGAACAAAACTAGAGTGGTGAGTGAAGATTGCCTGGTGATGCTCTGAATAGAAGCCGAGAAGACTGACTGGAGTATCTTGCAGAGTAAAGCGTACTTTAGCCTTCTCGTGCGCCTCGGCTCCAGGAGTTGGCGGCGTAGACTCAGTTCGATTCATAACATGATAGCGAGCAGTCTTGGCCACACCTTCAATTAGAAACGGAAATGGCTTGCTGGTATTGATACCGTATTTAGTAGCAGCATCTTTGACGATC
>LNEX01000382.1 GCA_001464165.1 bacterium Ga0077546 | reverse complement strand
CCGGAAATTCAATTGGTCTAGTAGCGCGCAGCCCGTCTGTAGCAAAGGCCATGGCTCTAGATGCACCGAAAGATTCCCAGCGTTTCCAGTTTGGCCTTAAATTGTCAACTGCCACTAGTTCCATAAATGTGGCAAAGGCTTCGTTTAGCCAAATGCCATTCCACCATTTCATAGTAGTCAAATTACCAAACCACATATGTGCTAACTCGTGGGCGACAACGTCGGCAATTCGCTCTAACTCAGCGTGAGAGGCTTGTTCAGTATCGACAAGAAGGGCGCTCTCTCGGTAAATAATGGCGCCGACGTTTTCCATGGCACCAAAGGCAAAGTCAGGCACGGCAATCATATCCATCTTGTCGCCCGGATAAGGAATGCCATAGTATTTGTTGAAAAATGATAGGGCCGCAGCACCGATTTCTAAGGCAAATTTTGTTAGGTGTAGTTTGCCCATAGGGGCATAGATACGCATAGGAATGCCATCTACCATTACCGCTTCGCTCATTTCTAAATGGCCAACGACGAAGGCGACGATATAAGTCGACATCTTCATGGTTTTGGCAAAAGTAATAGTTTTTTTGTTGCCTTCAATAGTTTCGCTTTCAACCGATGTATTTGAAAGTGCGGTGAGATCTTTGTCAACACAAAGTGTTAGCTTGAAAGTCGCTTTAAATGAAGGTTCGTCAAAGCAAGGAAAGGCCCGACGGGCATCGGTTGCTTCAAACTGAGTCAGGGCAATCCAGCTTTTTTCACCATCTTTGAGAGCTTGGGCACTGCGATAGAAACCGCGCAGTTTGTCGTTGATCTCGCCGCTAAAATCTAGCTTGAGATGCCAGTTACCGGCAGCAAGCGTAGTGGGGAAAACCAAGCGAACACGCTCGTTTTCTTTTTCCATTTTTACTTGAGCCGTCTCACAAGTTTCGCCGCCATCTTTTTCAATGCGGGCGTTTTCAATCTGCAAGTCTATGGCATTGAATAATATTTCGTTGGTGGCACTGTGAATATTAAGGGCAATAGTTTCGCTGCCAGAAAATTTAAAGCTGGCCAGATCAGGATTGAGCTTAATTTCATAACTTATCGTCGTGACAGTTTCAGGCAGACGATAAGCATTTTCTTTTGACAGTGTTTGGCTAGGTTTTTGTTCAGACATTTAAAGCTTCCCTCGATTGCGCAAGGCATGATATCACGCACGTCCTGGCAAAAGAGGGAATGGCTTTTTTTAGTCTCGCGATAGATAAATGGGCTTTCGCTTCTTTATATACCGATGGCGCTGCGAATTTGTGTATACAGGCCTGGGTTGCGGTTGTGTACGTAGTCAATAAAGCCTGGGCTATTATATGTGTTCCAGTTATATTGACCAGTGTAGTTTGGATTGTACGATTGCCACTGAGTTTTCATTTGTGCTTCAAGAGCCTGGCGCTGGGCGAGGTCGAAACTATTGTTGCGGCGATTCCAGTTATTGGCTACATAAACTCGTTGGTCGTTCCAATTGCTTGGATAAGAGCGGAAGTTTTGAGCGCGACGTAAGTCTTGCTTGGCCCATTGTCTTTCTACTCTGTCGTTAACGCCGTTGTTGTTGCGATCGTTCTTGCGGCGTCCCCAGCTGCGGCCATTGTTGTAATTATTACGGTTGTTGTTGTAATACGCGCTGTGATTGCGGTTGTTATCATTACGACGGTCGTGATCGTCATCTCGATCGGCGAAAGCTGGCGCGATGGACGTGCTCAGCACGATCACGCTAGCGATCACTTTTAGCCTTGATTTTAGCATTGATAAATTAGCCATAAGTCCTCCAGGGACAATTGTTGGAAGCGTTGAATTCATTTAGGTCAGTAAGTGTGAGCTTTTCTGATCAATGTCTTCTTGCTCGGTTTTTGCTTGATGTTTTTTCTGACGACTACCAAGCCTGCTGGTTCCAATTTGTTAGTTGTCAGCATCAATTTGCTAAATCAGTCGCCCATATCTATAGATTGCTTAAAGCAAGAAAGGCGACGAAGGGTTAGCATATAGACCGCGTATGCTGATTTAATCTTGGTTTTATAAGTGAGGAAAGGAAAAGCTATGGTAGAAGTGCAGGCTAACGCCGTTGCAACCATTAAGGAATTGGCCAGCCAGCTTAGAGCTGACAGCATTCGGTCTACTACCGAGGCGGGCTCCGGTCACCCCACATCGTCAATGTCAGCAGCCGATATCATGGCTGTGCTTATGACCAAATACTTGAAGTACGACTTCAGGAAGCCTGAGCATCCTGTCAACGACCGCTTAATCTTTTCAAAGGGTCATGCTTGCCCTCTTCTCTACTCTATGTATAAGGCCGCTGGCGCCATCACTGACAATGAGCTGATGACCCTGCGTAAGTTTGGCTCAAGACTTGAAGGGCATCCTATTCCTAAGCTCTTGCCTTGGGTGGACGTTGCCACCGGCTCACTGGGTCAAGGTCTGGCCATGGGCGTTGGTATGGCCTTAACTGGAAAGTATCTCGATAAACTTCCCTACAAGGTTTGGGTTTTGCTGGGCGACAGCGAAATGGCCGAAGGTTCGGTATGGGAAGCTATGTCATGTGCTTCGCACTACAAACTCGACAATATGGTCGCCATCCTTGACATGAACCGTCTTGGTCAGCGCGGTGAAACCGCTTTTGGTTGGAATTCTGCTTTGTACAGTGAGCGCGCTAGAGCATTTGGCTATCACGTAATTGAAATCAATGGTCATGACCTTGGCCAAATTGATAAGGCATTAGCCGAAGCAATTGAGGTCAGTGGCAAACCGACATTGATCATTGCCAAGACGGAAAAAGGTCATGGCATTCCCCTTACTGCCAATCAAGATAATTGGCATGGTAAGCCACTCTCTAAAGAACAAGCGGAAGAGGCTGTCAAGCTTTTGGGTGGTGTCACTAGTCACTCAGTGGTTGTGCAAAAACCCGCAGATCTTCCATCAAAGAAATCACCGACTTCTGAGATTAGTTGCTCTGGCAAATTTGTAGCTCCTGTCTACACTGGTCCTGCTGCTACAAGAGAAGCATACGGAGATGCTCTCAAGGCTCTTGGTGGCGCTCACAGCGATGTCGTTGTCTTAGATGCTGAAGTTGGCAACTCCACTTATTCTGATAAGTTTGCTAAGGCATATCTTGATCGGTTCTTCGAAATGTATATTGCTGAGCAATTGATGGTTGGTGTGGCAATCGGTATGTCTACTCGTGGAAAGAAAGTCTTCTCTTCTACATTTGCTGCTTTCTTATGCCGTGCTTATGACTTCATTCGCATGGCTGCTATCTCTCGTGCCACCATCAAGCTTTGTGGCTCCCACGCTGGTTGCTCAATTGGCGCTGATGGCCCTTCTCAGATGGCCTTAGAAGACTTGGCAATGATGCGCGCTATTCACGGTAGCACCGTACTTTATCCATCAGACCCTATTTCGACAGCTAAGCTTGTCGAAAAAATGTATGGCGTGGAAGGCGTCTCTTATATGCGCACAACCCGCGAAAAGACTAGGGTTATCTACAAAGAAGATGATACTTTCGAAATTGGTGGCAGCAAAGTGGTGCGCAGCTCTGCCGATGATATGCTCACTTTGATTGGTGCTGGTATCACCTTACATGAATGTTTGAAAGCCCACGATGAACTCAAGGCTCAAGGCATTCATGTTCGTGTAATCGATCTTTATTCAATCAAACCAATTGATGCTCGCACATTAACCACTGCTGCTCGTGAAACTGGAACTTTGATTGTTGTCGAAGACCACTGGCCAGAAGGCGGTATGGGTGACGCTGTACTTGATGCCTTCACACCAAAAGGCCCAGTTACCCGTGGTGGCAAAGTGGTTAGTCTCGACATTTTGCCTAAGATCGTCAAGATTGCGGTACGTGACATGCCTGGTTCGGGTACACCTGAAGAGTTGATGGATGCCGCTGGCATTACTGCTAGTCATATTGTGGCTACAGTAAAGTCGTTGGTTTCATAGCTGTAAAAGCCAAGCCAAAGCCTAAGCTAAGACCTAAATAGATTCCGCAGAAGAAAGCTCCTCAACCCTTAGGGCAGAGGAGCTTTCTTTTAGACTTCATTTTGAAACTTGTTATGTGCTTTGGTTGAAGTACTAGTTAGGGCTAATTGTGCGCTTGTCGAGTTCTTTCGCCGTAAGTTTTACACTTACTTTATTGAGGTCTTTCTCAATTTTTGATTCGTCTTCGTAGCTCAGTTTGCCAGCATTTTTTGATTTGGCTTTTTCTATCTTTTCATTGATTTTAGTGATGTCACTGCGCAGTTTGTCTGCTTCTTTCAGTGTTAGCTCATTAGCTTTCTGACCCTTGTCAATTTTCTTACTGAGAATCTCAATGCGGTCAGTGATTGTAACTTTGGGTTTGGCTTGTGCTTCAGGTGCAGCAACCATCAGCGCTGTGCCAAAGCTAGCACTAATAACCAGGCCCAAGAAAAGATTTGCCAGAGTGCGGTTCATTAATAGTCCTCCACGACCAAAAAGAAATTGCTGGGAGAATCTTAGCGCAGATTCTCCTGGTTATAATGAAAGTCTGGAGACTCCTGAATTCCCCAAATGCTTATGGCCGGTGAATATTGCCGATTCAATATAAGCAAGAAACGCCGCTATTGACCTGTCTGGCCCTTAGTCTTCTACTGCTTTTGCCAGCTCAGTCTGCTTTGGCGGAGAGGCCGTCAGATGCACCTGTGGGCAGGAATGCTAAGGTGGCCGTCGTCAAGGCGGTCAAGTATCTCAATTTTCCTCAGTGCTCAGTTGGTTTTGTACAAGCCTACACTTTCGCTCCTGACAGCTTTGACTTTGGGGCCACCCGCATTGCTAATGCTTGCGGTCGAGTGGCCGTTCCTCAGGCCGCTGAGTGCGGACTGGTCGTTAACTATAACGGGGCTCAAGATCTAACTTTCTTGAACAAGCTCGCGCCCGGCGCCCTTGTTGTTTTGCAATGCAATAATTTCGAAATAAGTGATGAGCAGTTTCTTGCTATTAATCATCTAGAGAAGATGAAAGTACTGGAGCTGAGTTCAACAGATATTGGTAATCGCGGTTTTGAGCACTTAAAGACCTGCTCTAACCTGGTAGAGCTGGTGATGAATAGTTGTCTAATAACTGGGCCTGCTTTGGCTAGTTTGAAAGACCTTACCACTCTAAAGCGGTTAGTGGTCGACCATAACGACCTTGATGACGCCTCACTTGCGTCCCTCAAAGACTTGAAGAGTCTTTTGGCTGTGCGTTTGAAGGGGTGTGAGCGTCTAACTCATATTGATATTGGGCAAAATAAGAATATTACCGACAAGTGTTTGCCGACTCTGCTTTCGTTTAAGAATCTCGCTCACCTCGATTTGACCGATACCTCAGTGACTATTGTAGGCTTCAGGCAGTTGAGTAAGTTGCCCAAGCTTCGGCATTTTGGTTTCGCCTTCAGTAGCGTCAGTGACAAGCAACTGGCTGAGTTGCGTAGGCTCATGCCCCGTTGTCAAATCACCAATACGCGTGCCGGAAAAGTGCCACTCGATGTCTTTGAACCGATCAGCAAGCGCAGTAAGTAAGCAGTAAGCTAAGTAGGTAAATTATAGAATGGCAGGGGGCCTTAGCTATTTACCGGTGAAGGTGATTTCAGCCTCGAATGCTCCTTTGGGCTGATCGTGCAGGGCAATAAAGCTCTTGGCGATTGCATCGGGGGCAAAAGCTGTGCCTTCTTTGACGATACCGCATACGGTGACTGTCGCGGCGTGGACACCCTTGCGTCCAAGCTCCTGATGCAGGCACATAGAAAGTGCTCTCAAGCCCGCTTTGCCCACTGAAAGGGCTGTTTGATTGTGGAATGGTTGCAAGGCAAAGCCACCACCAGTAAAAATAATTGTGCCTTTCTCTTTTGCCATCATGGCTGGCGCTACTGCTTGAGCCGCCACCAGGGCGCCTGAGACATTGACTAGCAATGATTGGTTGAACTTATCGACATCAAGGGTAGAACCCTTGCCTGGTTCCGCGCTGTAAGCGTTGTAAATAAGCACTTCTATATCGCCATGGCTGCTGTCAATGTCGGCCAATGCTTGCTTGAGGTTTTCTGAATCGGCCACATCAACGGCCCAGGTTGATGTATCGTCGCCTAACTGCTGTGCTAACTCAGCTAATTTATCTCTGCTCCGAGCACATAGGGCGATATGGTAGCCGCGACTTTTAAATTCTTTGGCTACAGATTGGCCGATACCTTTACCAGCTCCTAGAATCACGCATGTAGCCACTTAAATTTCCTCACTGAAGTCTCAAGTTGAAATTATAGGCAGCGATTTTCTCGATTGGTACGGAAAACAATGTTTATACGATATTCACTTAATGCGGCTAAACTCTAGCTATGAGTAACGAGAAAAAAACAAACAAAGTCGCCGTCATCGGCGCTGGTCTGAGCGGTTTGGTATGCGCGCAAGCCTTGGCTGACAAAGGCTTTGAGGTGGTGGTTGTCGATAAAGGTCGTCAGCCTGGCGGCCGGCTGGCTAGCCGCGAACCTGAGCCAAGTTTTGACTATGGCGCCCAATATTTCACTGTCTCCGACTTGCACTTTAGAGAAGTGGTTGATGGTTGGCTAGAGAAGGGCCTGGTTCTGCCTTGGAATGGCCGTTTTGCCATAGCCGAGCAGGAGCGAGTGGGCGAAGACTACTCACTGTCTCCGTCATCACCCCGCAAACAGCGCTATGTCGGTGTGCCCAGGATGAATGCTTTCGCTTTAGCGCTCTCGTGTGAATTAGCTAAGTCAACCACTGTGCTCCCTCAGCACCGGGTGACAAGATTGGAAATTGATTCGGATAGCTGTTATCGCCTCCTAGGCGAGAAGCCTGGTGATTCCTCGCTAGAACAAGAGCGGAGTCAAGGTCGGATTCAAGAAGAGCCGGAATCAGGTCAGGAAAAAGCTCTTGATTGTTTTGGGCTCAATGGCTTCAACTATGTTGTCCTCAATCTTCCACCGCTGCAAGTAGCGGCATTGATTGCCACTGCTGGCGGTGCGCTGCCTGGGCTTCTGCAGGCTAGTAAATGTTTCGAAAGCGTCGACCAGGTAGAGCTATCGCCATGCTTTGCTTTGATGGTGCAATTTGCCCAGCCGCTGGCGCTAGAGTTTGATGGCATAAAAGTATCAAATTCAGCTCTGGCCTGGGTTGCCCGTGACAGTAGCAAACCTGGTCGCACTGGTGAGAACTGGGTGCTGCACGCCAGCCCTGAGTGGTCGCACTTACACCTGGAAGATTCTTTAGCTGATGTCACTGCCGCTCTGTTGACCGAGCTAGGGTTTCTAAACGGCCAGGAGCTGCCGCCAGTCACTTTCAGCAAATGTCACCGCTGGCGCTATGCCCTGGCTCCAAACCCCCTTGCTGTTGGTTCATTGCTTGATAGCGCGAACAAAATTGGTTACTGCGGTGATTGGTGTCAGGGCAATAACATTGAAGCAGCCTTTTTAAGCGGCCGACATATGGCTGAGCTAATAGTCAGAGATGCCAGTTGATTTTAAAGTTAGCGGTCTAGAAGAGGGCTGCGCAGCTTCTTCGGTTGGGTTTGTAGTTGGCTCTCTTCTTCATAGTCGTCAGCTTCGCGTGCTTCCACACCGCTAATGGCGCCAATAGCACCAAGTTGGCCCAGAACTGCGACAACAACGTCGTAGGCTGCCTGCAGCTGGTGTAGCTTGTCCATAACGCCGTCATATTGATAGACAACCGCATGTACATGCTCCGGAATGCCAAGCTTAGGGTAACTCTTCGCTGCTTTAGTATCGATGTGAAGCAGTGACGGTGCTTGAAGCAATATTAGTTCGCGCAGTTGCACATCAAGGAAAAGTTCTTGAATTTTTAGCGCGGAAGTTCCTTGAATCATGAACTTGCCGTCAAATAGTTCATCTTGCACTTGCAAATCTTGCATGCCCAGGGCTTTGCCTAGTTGGTGATGCACTTTTTCTTGGAAAATTGAGAAAGCAAAGTCGCCTTCTGGAGGGTAGCAAACTATCACACTATTGCTTGTGGCTTTCTTGCCGTGACGAGCTTCAGGGATGAATAAAACTTTGACGCCAGTACCCTCGACAGGGATAGAAAGCATTGTTAGCTTGCCTTCTTCTTCACCTGAATCTGTTACAGCACGGCCGCCTTTTTCATCGGCGAAATTTCTCCAAACATACTCCCAGCCGAAGAGATCGCTGTGAAACTTCATTATAATTCTCCATGAACGCTGCCATATTTTAGGCAAAAAGCCTATCGCTTTGCAAGTCGGTGTGTCTAATTTAGTACTTGTTTATGACTCATTTAGTAATGGCCCCCCGTATGTCTGCTTGCCGATGGCCCACCGATGCAAGGTTTCGGTGATAATAAAGCTATGAGTAAACAGAGTAAGATCGACCAAGTAGCGGTGATGTGGATTCGCGATGGCGTTCTCGTCAATCGCATGCCTATTAATGCTGTGGCTTTTGCTTATGCTTACTTTCTTAGCGCCCCGGCTGTCGAGCAAGAGACGCTCAACGTCACTAGTCTTGTCAATTTTGCCTTTGCTCAATCTGGAGTTTCGTGTCTTGAGAAAATGACCTTGAGGCGCTCTAGTCTGGGTGCAGCCATGCATTCAATAGACGAGCAGGTAGCGCCTGGCTTCGATTTTGAAGCTGCAGTGAGGCTTTACAATGCTCTGGCGACGGATGCAGCCTCTTCAGCCAGTTACTTTGACGGGGCCATTGAGACGCTAACTTGGCTAAAAACTTGCAGAGCAAGTAATTTTATTACCTCGGCTGTAGAGCAAGCAGTGCTTGATGTTTGGGCGTACAGCCCCCAGGGGCGACAAATTTGTAGTCGCTCAGGACCAATTACCGAGATTCTTGGCCGGCGCCCCAACTTTTGCAAAGGTCGAGATCATTTCAAGTATGTGAGCGATTGGCTCAGCGGAACTGTTTCTCATCCTCAGTCTGAGTTAGTTAAGACTATTTATTATGTGGCCGATGCTGTCAGTGAGATTAAGCAAGGCCGAGAGTTTTCTGCTGAATTTTCTATCGTGCCGATTGGCTTTGCTCATCACATTGATAGCGCGCAAGTTTTAGCTGCGGCCTGTCTGCTAAAGGCCAGCTTGGAAAGGCTGGTGGCTTCAGGGGCGATTCCTGATACTACTACTACTTCTTCTTCTTCTTCTTCTTGTTTGGAGAGACTGACTCTCGATGAAAGTCAACTGAAATTGCCTTCTGCTGCGGCTCTAGAGGCTAGTTTGCGTGAGGCTGGTGCCTCCCATGTGGTGCGCAATTTCGATGAGCTTCGTGGGGCTTTAGTTCCACAATTTTAGGCACGGCGATTTTATGCTGGTAAAACTCTAAAGTCACGCCCGATGAAGCCAATTACTATGGTTGTCTTGGCATTGGCTCTGGTTACCGGTCTTCTAGCAATGAGGGTAGTCGGCTGGATAGTTTTAGGTATCGATCGGGGAACGCCGCAACTGATCGAGTATGCCACCGACGTTGTCGATAGTGATCGTTTGCGGCTTTTGGATAAAGATGGTAGGTGGCTTAGCTCAAAAGATGATCCGTACGCGTTTTATAACGCCCGGAAGATATTCTTCGACAATGAACTTTTACCAGTACTCCCTGCTTCTGTGTTTGGTGGATCTTCCCTGCTAGAACCATGGCGTCTTTGCGACAGACGTTTCTTTGATGGTAGCCAGATTGGCATCGACTGGTATGCCATCACCAAGTTACAGGACGGGCGTTTGTTCATTAGTGGTGGGAAGCCTAGAGAAGGCTCTATTTGGCGTGTGCCGGGCGACACAGTGGAGACCTTTAGATCAAATAGAACGTTCTTCTTTGACCCAGCTACAGGAGACTATTCTAAAGGGCCAAATCTTTTACAGCAGCGAGCTAATCACACTTCGACACTTTTAGAAGACGGTCGCGTGCTAATTACTGGCGGTGGGTGGCCACTTCTTGCTTCTAACATTCGTGAAGTTGAGATATTTGATCCGAAGAGCAATACAGTAAGTCTTGTTGGGGTGATGAACAAGCCACGAGCGAATCATGGTTTAACTGAGCTACACAATGGAAAAATTTTGCTTGTCTGTGGCCGCACTGCCGCCGACTTTAGCGACGCTGACGAAAACTTGACCTCAACGGTAGAGTTGTTGGATCTGAATACTTCGACTTGCACCATAGTGGGGCAGTTGCATCAGGCGCGAGAATTCCCTGAGGTTTTTCCTGTTGGTGCCTCTGGTGCAATAGTGCTCAGTGGAAGCACCGATGCCTTCCGGGACGATCCCAAAGATTCCCACATCCTAACAGCCGAGCTCTATCAAGGCACCAGGTCTAGCAAAGCTAAGTCGGTTTTTCATACACCCTCTCTCGATGAGTTGTTTCTTATTCGGCTTTATTTGGCAAGCATGATTGCTTTAGCTCGCGCTTCTAATTTAGCTGCTTCTGCTTTTCTATTTGTTTTTCGCAAAAGCGACGCTAGGTTGTTTAGATCTGCGGCTACATCAGGGTGATTTGGCCCTAGTCCCTTCTCGTCAATTGCTAGAGCGCGCTTATGCAACGGTTCTGCCGCTGCGTAGTTACCTTGTGCAGCATAGAGCACCGCTAGGTTGTTTAAGCTTGCTGCTACATCTGGGTGAGCTGGACCGAGCCCCCGCTCTCTAATTGCCAAAGAGCGTTTATACAACGGCTCCGCTGCTGCGTACTTGCCAATGATTCTGTAGAGGTCAGCTAAATTGTTTAGGTCTGTGGCTACATTGGGGTGATCTTTGCCGAGCGCCTTCTCATCAATTGTCAGAGTGCGCTTTAGCAGAGGCTCTGCCTCTGTGTACTTGCCATGTGTGCAATAGACTTCAGCCAGGTTGTTTAGACTTTTAGCTACGTCTCTGTGATTTGGCCCTAGTGTTTTTTCTCTCATGCTTACAGAGCGTTTTAGCAACGGTTCTGCTTCTGCATACCGGCGTTGCTTGTAGTAGACGATGGCTAAGTTGTTCAGGCTTTTCAATACATCCAGGTGATTGGGTCCAAGCGTTTTTTCAACAATTGTTAGAGCGCGCTTGAACAATGACTCAGCATGGGCGTATCTACCTTGTGTAACATAGAGCAATCCTAGGTTGTTAAGGCTTGTCGCCACAGCGGGATGATTTGGCCCCAGTGCTTTCTCTCGTATCGCCAAAGAGTTCTTGCACAACGGTTCAGCCTTGGAGTATTTGGCTTCAGCCCTGTAGACTTCAGCTAAGTTGTTTTGAGCGGTAGCCACTTCAAGGTTGTAGAGGCCTGATCGTTCTGCTGCTTTTAGTCCCTTTGAAAATAATTTCTCAGCTTCGGCATATTTCCCGTGCTCATATGCTTCAGTGCCAGCTTTGTCGTATCTATCAAACTCTGCGTTGGCGAACGCTGGAATGCCCTGTGTGTCTATGATTGTTGAGGAGCA
>LNEX01000381.1 GCA_001464165.1 bacterium Ga0077546 | reverse complement strand
TGATGAATAGGTTTCGGTGATCAATTTACCAATGGCGCTTGATTCTTTCAGCTCAGAACCGCCTGGCTTGAGGTTGCCAAAGTAGTACTCGTGCAGTCTCATGCCGTTGTATTCGAAGCCATAACGACGCTTCAATTCTGCGTATTCTAGTGAGCCGCTTTTGCCAGCTTCTGTTAGTTCGATGATTTTCTCGTTCAAATCATTTGTGTTCTTGACATAACCAGCATAAAGCTTGAAATGAATTTCCAAAGTCTTGTCTGAAATGCCGGTTAAGCCCAACAGGTGTTTGAAATCCTGAACAGGGTATGGCTTGTAAGTAATTTTTTGCTGAAGCATGAAGTTCTCCTATGCAGCGCAGTATTTAGTCTGGGTGCGGATCTTGATTGCTATTCATACCATGCGCTTTGTGATTATTGAGTGAATTTCATAAAATCTGCATTCTTGGCTGGTTTTCTTCTCTTTTGATTGACCAATATTCGGAAGGCCTACTCCTTGGAAACCGCCTTCAAGGCTGGGATTTCATCGTTAATTTCTATCTCGATTCTGGGCTCAGTCTCAAGCTTAATTTAGTTGTTAATTGGCCAATGTGCGCGACACCATTGGCGGTGCTTGTTAGAGGTCTCTGTGAAATGGCTGCAGGTAAATTCAGTCTTTAGGGAATTAAGTCTGCCAGACGTTTCTTCACAGAGGGGCCAGCTGGTGGTTTGTCGTTTGCTGATGCTGTTTGGCTGGGATTATCTTGGGTGCTTTGTTGTGCGGCCACTTGTGCGGCTCTAGCAGCGGCGTCAGCTTCTTCTTTCTTTCTGATAGGCGACATCTCACCAGTATCGTAAGGTTGCAGACTTCCTTGCTCAACGGTGAGATTTTGCCCAACTGGCATAGCTGGGAGGTTATGGGCTGTAGCAGATGAACTACTTTGTCTATTGCGCCCAGAAATGGCCTGGTCAAGTTTGGAAGTTTTAGGCAGCGAGTGTTCGCCAGTGCGGCTCTGTTGAATGATGTTTTGGTTGGTCGTCGAATTAGTTGCAGCTGGAGCTGGCGGAGCAGCTGGAGTTGGCGGAGGAAGAGCCGATGAAATAATGGCTGAGCTCCAGCCGAGTTGCTTGAAAGCCTCTTCTAGTGTGGCTTTGCTTTTCCAGCAAATGCCAAGCACAATTACAGCTTGCTCTGTTTTTAATATTCCTTGAGCCATGAGGCTTGAGCAGTTCATGGCAATGCCAAGCAGATTTTGATCGATTGCACCGGTCATCATCAACATTTGTCCCATAAGGTGTGTGTCTCGCGAACCCACCTTAAGAGCTTCTTCAATATCTGGAGGACCGATTACTCCGGCTAATTGCAAAAATTGGTAGAGGGGAAGATTGGAGGTGTCTCTTGGTGGTGTTGGTTGCACCCTTTCAACTGCTTCGGCTAAGGAAAGCTTCTCGGTGTTTACCAACTCTAAGACGCGCCCGCATTGTACTTTGCGCAGTTCGCCTTTGGTAACCATGGTTTGTATTGCCAGAGCAGTTTGTAAGACGGTCTCGCTCACCATGCCATTTTTGACTAGTACCTGACCTATGGGTTGTTCATTGACGAGACCAAGTTCTACTGCTTGCATCAGCTTTGCTTCGTCTAATAGCTTAGCCATGACTAGCAGTTCACCAAGGCGCACAGTTTCATTAGCTAGATGGAGCGAAACTCCGGTTTCGGCCAAGGTTTGTTCGATTGGAACTTGTCTTTCAAGGGCTGCTCGTAAGCTAGAAATAGCTTGCTCTCTAGTTACTCGGCGATCGCGAACTAGAATTTGGGCGTTTAGCGCTGATGAAAGCAGCTGTTCTGACAACCAACCGTTGGTTACTAAAACTCTGCCGAGGGGAAGCTTGGTGCTCTCGCCTTGAATTAAGGCAGCATCTAGTTGTGCGCGGCTAACTAGGCCGGCTTCGATTAAGAGTTCGCCTAGTTTGTTGGTTACTTGGTTGACTGGTTGAGCCCAACCCATTTTAGAAAGAGCCTGATCTATGGTCAGGCCATCGCGAGAGATAACTCGCAAGCTGCCAAGGGCGGTTTCTAGGTCAATCAAGCCGTCTTTCAGCATCGACTGAGCCTGCACTGCTGCTTGCAGGTGCGGTTCAATAATGTAGCCAGACATAATCAGCACACGACCCACTGGAAGTGACTGAGTTTTAGCAACTAACATTGCCTGCCTTAGGTCTTCGGCTTTGAGTAAACCGGCGCCGGTCAGTAAGTCTCCCAGTCTAACCGGAGAGGCTTGTTGAGCAGATTCTTGATTTTCCGGCGGCATCATTGGGTTTGTCCCTAACTGATCAAGGAGTCTTGATTCTAACCCAAGACCTGCTCTTGATATGGTCGCTGAGGGGGCCCTGAGAAGAAATTGTTTCCACTTCTTAAGTCTTGATTCCTAAAGATTCTAAATACTGACTATTTTATTCCTGGAAAACTGAGCTTGAAAACCTCACGTTGCGAAATGACACTAAAAACTATTGGAAGTGGACCTTGGTTCAAGGCCAGCGAGTGGCACTGCTGGTGGTGTCATAACAGAAGCCGGACGACGAGCGCCCGGCTTCTTAAACACATAGTGTTAAATGTGCAGCCACCTAGTGGTGGAATATCCCGTTTGGGTTTTTAGTAGACACGAGGTATGACCTAGTTTTTGCTCTAACCGATTCCTCCGTGAGAGCTTTCGTCCACACAGTATTAATACCCCGCTTATAGCGACTTATAAACCTGTTTTTTTGTTGTGCAGCTAACAATTTGTGCAAAGAAAAAACCGCCAGAATTAAGCATTGTGATTACGCATTGAAATTACGCTGGAAATTACGCTGGAAATTACGTATGTACATCAGATACATACGGGTGTAGACTCCGTTTTGATGGATAAGTTGCTGCTATCACTCCGAAACAGAATTCTCGTGCCAGTTGTCTGCATGGCCGGAATACTCTGTTGGTTGGCGTTATGCTCGATTCAATATCAGAGCTATTGGTTGGGTACAATCGCCAAGGTGCAGACCACCGATTTTAATCTGCTTCATCACACCCTGCCAACGACTCTCTCGGCCATGATTCAAGAGGGTCGCGATGACCTTATTCAGAAAACGCTTGACTCAAGCTATGGCTTGTTTGGCTTAGTTGTTACTGATCCATCGGGCGAGAACGTCCTTTATAAGACGAACAAGATTTACCATCGCCAGTCTTGGCAGAAGAATGCTACTGCCGAGGGTCTAGCGAAGAGCAATGAGCCCTACGATTTAATCACTGACCCTCCGCAGCTAGAGCCGTTGTTTGCCCATGATTCCCCGCGGGTGGAAAAGGCCAGAGCAACTGGAGCTCGAGTCCGTGGCAAGGTTCTTGGTCGCATCTACTATATGCGCAGTCCGCCGCCACCTTTCGCTGAAGACTTAGGCAATTTCTTGTTGACTGGAGTGGCCGAGATGTCGGGCGCCAAGAGAGGATATTTCTATGTGTCGATAATGTCTATTGCCTTCTCTCTGATTGTGATCTTGCTGGTCTACCTACGCCGGCGTGGTCTTGAGCTTAAGCAGAAAGAAGTTGAGCACGTCAAACGTGAGCTTGAGATTCGCAAAAAGGCTCTTGAACACTTGAGTAATGAATTGGCTACCCAGAAAGCTCGTAAGGTCTGGCTTGAGAGAGAGGCCGATCAGGCTTATCGCCGTGCTATCGGTCTTAAGCAGAATTTAGAGCGTCTGCGCGATGCCCTAGCGGGAACGATGCAGTCTAACTTTAACGCCCCATCCTCACCTACGATTGCTCGACCAGCGCCCTCTTCTCCTACTTCTCCAGCAGCAATGACCAATTCAGCCGGACAACAAGTGGTGTCTCATGTGCGGATTCGGCCTCCTGTTAGCCCACCATCCTCAATTCTTGAAGAAATAGAGATTTTAATCCCGGACCTATCCGATAACGCCAAGGCTTTGCGTAGCCAGGCAGAGATTCTTCATGATTACTGTAACTCGCTTGAAGAGAGACAGGTGGAGATGAAGCGTATTGTTGAAGGTGCCTTCAACCGGGTGCCCCAAAGGACCATGCCAGCGCCAGCTCCAGCCCCTTCTGAGGCTATCGACATGAGTCCCCGTTAATATTGCTCTGTTCCTTTATACTTTGTGCCTTGCTCTTCTCAACATGGCGCTAACTCGTGCTAAGCTAATTCTTGACCATTCGGCTTTCGCTTAGGAAAGCTCCCGCCCACCGCTGTAAGCGGTCGGTTGTTCTTATTGTTGGTGCTTGCATTGCCGCAGTGCCCTTTCAAGGCTAATTTTGCATGAAGCAAATCTCGGGTTCTGGTAAAAAACTATCTCTTGCTCTTTCTGCCCTCCAAGAGGCTAGCAGCGAGCCTGTTTATCGTCGTGGTGTGCAGTACTATCGACGCAAAAAAGTATTGAAATATTCAGAGAGCGACGATGGCTCGGAGATAGAAGCTCTTGTAATCGGTTCAGAGAAAGACGCCTACAAAATTGTGGTTGATATAGATTCTCCCAATTCTTTTAAGGCCGCGTGCTCTTGTCCATATTTTGAAGATGTCTGCAAGCATTCTGTAGCTGTCGTTCTTACCCATATTGCCAAGCACAACCCTGGCATTAGATTCGATATGGCTGATGAGCAGAAGCGCGAGAGCCCTCAAGAGAAGGGGCCAAGAGCCAAGGAATTACTAGACGACCCTCGTGAAGAAGGTGTCGAGCCTGATGAACGTGATTTCGAATTGGGCTTATTGGTGCTGGAGAAGCCACTGGCTATGATTGTTGGCGTGGTGCCCAACGAACCGCAAGGTAAGGTCAACATTCTTAAGGTGCCGGTTGAGGTTGTACCGACCTTGCCACCAGATTCGCGTATTCAGCGCCTAGCTAAGTATCTCACGGGCTTGCCTCAAACCACCAAGGGCCCGGCTGGGGGGCATCGTATTCCGCGTGGTGATGAGGGAACAGTGATTGGTCACTTGAGCCTTTGCTGCAAATTGACCAACACCACTACTAATCAGATTGTACAGTTCTCTGATAAGCCTCTAACACCACGAGCGGTGCTGTCTGAGACTGAGAGTGGCGAATTAATGCTGCGCTTAGAAGGAGTAACCGAAGAAGGCGAAGCTGTTGAACATCCAGTGTTCTTTATGGGGCCTTCAAGCTGGATTCTTTCAAAAGATACTTTCTATCCTATTGATTTAACAGCCATTCATCGTTCGTTCCAGTACTTTGATTCGTTTGGCTACATGGTGGTCAAGCTTGAGGTTGTGCCCAAGTTCTTGTCTGTAGATTTGCCAGTTTTGAAAAAACGGATGCCAGTCATTCTTGATGAGTCAACAGCTCCGTTTCCTGTTGCCATAACTGAACCTCCCCAAGTAGTAATTAAGCTGTCAGAGCGGAAATTGCCCGGGGCCGGTTCTAACAATACAATTATTTCTTCGAATGGCAGTTCAGCTACAATCTCGAAGAAGCCAGCTGCAGAAGCTTCAAGTCTTGAAGTATCACTCGGATTTCGTTACGGCGATCTGGTCTTGCAATCGCGCGATGAAACTAGTGCTGTTGAGTCAGAAAAATTTACTCGTACAATTTCAGAAGTGGGGCAGAGTGTTTGGGTAGAAAGGCAGTGGGAGCCTGAAAACCAGGTGCGCCGCTTCCTTACCAATATGATGCCAATTAGAACAATTGCCGACCGATTTTCATTTGTAGATGAGCCGGCTCTTGATGCTCTTTTCCATCTCTCGTCAGAACAGTCTGCCGAATGGGATACGTCTGGCTGGGAAACTCTCAGTGCTTATCGTGTGCGTAAAGAAGAACTGAGTCTCAAAGCGAAACTGTCTCTGAAGAAAGATTCTTATAAGTTCGAGTTTGATTTGCTGTGCTCGGCTGGTGATGAAGAAGTACCATTCCCATTAGTTATAGAGGCGCTATTTAGAAACCGTAGCTATTTGAAGCTTTCTGATGGCGACTATGTGCGCGTTCCCACTTCAACATTAATGGGACTGCTTAAATCAATTGGTCAAAGCAAAGACAGCGCCCGTCCGCTCTATCAAGCTCTTGGTATTTTACACGCTCTAGAAACACAAGAGATTCCAGTTCAAGCCGACAAAGGCTTTGAAGAATTCATTCACAAGATTCACCATTTCCGTGAATTGCCACCATTTGAATTGCCAAAAGATTTCAAAGGCGAGTTGCGTGAATATCAAAAAGAAGGCTGTAATTGGTTGATGTTCTTGCGAGAATATGGACTGGCAGGTATTCTCGCTGATGATATGGGTCTGGGTAAAACTATCCAAACTTTAGCGATGTTGCTCAAGCATTATCAAGGAAAGGGCAAGGCCGATAGAGCACCAGCTTTGGTGGTGGCACCTACTTCGGTGGTCTATAACTGGTTGTCTGAGGCTGCTAAGTTTGTGCCTGATCTCAAAACTGCTTTGTTTATGGGTCGCGACCGTGGTGAAATGCTCAAGCGTCTGGGCAAGGAAAGCACTAACAAACCCCATGTGATTTTCACTACTTACGGTATCATTCGCCGCGACTATGAACAGCTGAAAAATATTCAGTTCGAGTTTCTTATTCTTGATGAAGCTCAGAATATCAAGAACCCTGAGTCTGTAGGTGCTATTGCTGCTAAGAGCATCAAGGCCTTCCACCGCCTGGCCTTGTCTGGTACACCAGTCGAGAACCGCCTAAAAGAATTATGGTCACTTTTCGACTTCCTTATGCCAGATTTCCTTGGTCAGTACAAAGACTTCAATGAAGTCTTTGAGAGACCCATAGAAGCTGGTCTTGATGGGGCTGGTATGAAGTTGCGCAAGACCGTGCATCCATTTATTCTGCGCCGTCTAAAGAGTCAGGTAGAAAAAGATCTGCCTGATCGTACTGACATTATTCAACTTTGTGAGTTTGACGATGAGCAGCGCTCGCTTTATCTTGATGTGCTTGATGAGTGCCGTCAGCGCGTGTTTAATGAAGTGGCTTCTCGAGGCATTAAGCGTTCTTCAATTTCAATTCTGGCCGAGTTGTTGCGTTTGCGTCAGGTTTGTTGCGATCCACGCTTATTGAAAAATCGAGAGAAAGCAACAGATCAATCTGCCAAGCTCGATGCATTGCTCGCTATGATTGGCGAAGTCGTAGATGAAGGCCACAAGATTTTGATTTTCAGTCAATTTGTGGAGATGCTTTCTATCATTCGCAAAGAGTTGGAGAAGGCTGGTTATACCTACGAATATCTCGATGGCCAAACGCCGGCTAAAGAAAGACTTGACCGTGTCGAGCGCTTTAACCAAACGCCATCTATTCCTATTTTCTTGATCAGCTTGAAAGCTGGTGGAACAGGTCTCAACCTGACTGGTGCTGATTATGTTATTCACTATGATCCTTGGTGGAACCCAGCGGTAGAGAATCAAGCTACCGACCGAGCCCACCGTATTGGTCAAACTCGTCACGTATTCAACTATAAGTTGATTACCCGTGGAACGGTTGAAGAGAAAATATTGGCACTTCAGCAGAAGAAGAAAGAGCTAGCCGATTTAATCATCGGTGGAGACGACAGTGTAGCTAAAGAACTTACCCAAGAAGATTTGGAATTCTTGTTCTCGTTCTAAGTCCCGATTTTTTTGACAAGTTCTCTGGCATCTTATGTCAGTTCCAAGTGCGGTTTTCAAAAAGGGAAGATTTTTTCGAAAAAATCTTCCCTTTTTGGCAACCGCATTGACTCATCAAAAACCTGACCTTCCTCGCACCGTGCAAAGAGAGAGCGAAGATCTCAAACGGATCAGCTCTTGGTGAGCAGGTCAGAATCTTAAGTGGGCATACAAGAGGCTTTTTCACTATCGTCTGACTGCCTATTGCGTAGGCTCGATATTTCTTGCTGCTTCAAGTCAGAATCCACAGCTAGCGGGTTATCACTACAGTTTCCGGTCTGCGCAGACCTGACGTTTCCACTTAACCCCTCGGCTCAAAGCACACAACTTATTTATTGGTGTGTGCTCACCGGTTATGCAATTAGTATAGCCGAGACGAAATCTAATGGAAGTCCCCCGATGAAAATACTTCGCATATCTGCTGACAATTCGAATGATCGCTTCAAGACTTGCTGTGGATATTTAATCTAATAGCCAAGCACCTGAACCATGCTTGCGCCTTCGGTATATTCGTTTGTATATGCAGTTGTGCACAGATTAACACCACAACGCTTGGCTTAATCTCTCAAATCGCTATTGCTTACTCTTTATTTGCCAAAGAGTTTTTTCCACCAGGGCCGCTCTAGGTTTTCTAACTTGTGCGTTAAGGCGGTTAGTTGCTCAA
>LNEX01000380.1 GCA_001464165.1 bacterium Ga0077546 | reverse complement strand
TTTCTCTCCCCCAGCATCAGACATACGCCCATTCCAATCAGCTAGCAGCAAACTAACCAGCAAAATCATTGAGGCCGAGGGCTTTGATATTTGCCGGTTTGTGGGTTGTTTACCTGGGGAATTGCCTGGCCAAGCTTTGCAGGGGCTTTATTGCTTCTCCCAAAACCTAGTGAAACTAGGCCTAAAACTAATCAAGGTCAACTATATGGTCCTTTCACAACCGCTATGGCTCCTGGCCATACTCGTATTACCTGTCCTGTGGTTCGTTCTTCGGCGCGTTGGCAAATTCGGGCTTCCCCGGGTCGACCAAGCTTCCGTTGGTGTTGGTAGCCGCTTTTTTGTTGTTCTGCCCCGCTTGCTCCTGGCTTTGTCTTTCATTGCCTTGTGCCTTGCTTTGGCGCGACCGCAACGCGTCTACTACGAACCCAATCAGTCTGTTCAGGCACGCGACATCGTCATCGCCGTCGACCGCTCTGGCTCCATGGGTGCTCCCATCCCTGGAGAATTGCCAAAGAGTGTCGTTGGCGAGACTGAACTCGATCGCGAATATCCTGGCAAGACCGCTGACAAAGACCCGACCAAGTCACCCCCTCGTGGGCCTTATGGTGCGGATCGTGTCACTCGTCTGCAGGTGGCTCAGGCTGCTGTGCTCGACTTCATTCGTAACCGCTATATCGTCAACGCCGGCGATCGGATTGGAGTATTGCTCTTTGACTCTAGTCCTCATTTTTCTTGGCCTCTTACCCACGATCTGAAGATGATCTATCGCAAGATTCAATTTGCTGACCAGCTAGGCGGCGGTACCAATTTTGGTAGCGAAGACCCCGGTCCGATTGACGAAGCGGTTGCTCACTTCACAGAAATGGGTCAGGCCAAGAGCAAAGTGATAATCATCGTCACCGACGGTGAAGACTACATTGGCGACGAAGGAATGGCTCGCTTGCGCGGCAAGATAAACGACAACAACATTCGGCTCTATGTCATTGGTGTTGGTCCTACTCTTGCTGAGCGTGACGTTGATATCATTCGGCTTGCCGATAATGTTGGTGGCAAAGTGTTTCGGATCGAGACTGCTGGTGATCTGCAGATGGTTTTCAACGCCATCGATCAGATGGAACGCAGTAGCATTTCCGTCTATTCGAGTGAGAAGCGCGATGAGCGCTTTGCTGCTTTCGCTATTGCAGCCATTCTCCTCCTCCTCCTGGCCTGTCTTGCCGAGGCAGTCGTTCTCAACCAATAACCAATCGTCCAATGTCTCGCAATGACAGGAGTTTTTTATGACAAGTCTAATTTATTTTGTTGCCAGGCGCCGCTTGATGTTTTCGATCATAGCAACGATTGCTTGTCTGGTGGTGCTTGCCCTCGGACTGCGTCGTGCAGTGATGTACACGGTGCCGATGTTTCAGGGGGACTACGTTTCGGCGGCCCAGTCTGAAGTGGCTCAGTCTGAATACGCTTGGTACGACGCTGCTCTTACTGCTTACAAGCAGCAAGACTACGATACTGCCAAGGATTATCTCTCCAAGGCTTACTCAGCGTTGAGTGCTAAAGATGGCCAAATCAAGCCATCCGACAACCACATCGCTGGTGAGATTCAATTCCTTCTCGCTTTGATCCATGAACGCACTAAGCAGAATTTCATGGCAATTGAAGCATACAAACAAGCCCTTCGCCACAATCCTGACCACATGGTAGCCAAATACAACCTGGAGCGTTTGCTCTCGGAACGTGGTGGCTCTGGTGGTGCTGGTGCTGGCGATGGCGATCCTTCTGCTCCCGGCGGTCAAGCTGGCAAAGACGGCAAGAAGGGAATTTAAAAAAGGCCAACTATATGGAAAACTTACATTTCAGTCTTGGCCTCCACTTCAGTAACCCCGAGTTGCTTTGGTTTTTGGCCCTGATTCCGCTTTTTGTCGGATTGACATTTTGGCTGGCCAGGCGCCGCTCTGCTGCGGTTCACGACCAGTTCGGCGAACCGGAACTGATTGCCCGCTTCAATCAGAAAATCCCTGTTTCGCGCTTGATAGCTAAGGCTGTTGCTGTGGCTTTGTGCCTGGCCGGCCTCGTCCTTGCGCTCAGTCGACCGACGATGGATTCGGGTAAAACCGAATTTCCCATGGGCACAATTGACGTCATTGCTGTGGTCGACGTCAGTCGCTCCATGGCCGTGCCCGACTACAGAGGCAAGTTGCCGCAGCCGTACGAAGACGGTCGTCGGCTCGATATGGCCAAATTCCTGTTGATGAAGGAAGTGGTTGGTTCGCTCAACTACAATCGCCTGGGAGTGGTGACATTCTCTGGTGAGGCTTTCCCGCAGGCCTTCCTCACTGACGACTTGCCGGCACTTAAGTGGGTGCTCAATCGCGCCATGACTGTGGGCTCTGCCCCTGGTGAAGGTAGCGAGTTGGGCAAGGCTTTCGACATGGCATTTCGTCTTTTCGATCTTGATTCTAAGGCATCTCACCGACGAGTGATTGTACTTTTCTCTGACGGGGGCAACGACTCTGAGTTGGCAGAGATGAACGGGGTCGTCAAAGAGCTGAAGAAGCGCGACATCGACCTGATTATTGTTGGCCTGGGTAAGACCTCGCCTTCGGCAATTCCGGTTGATATGCTTCCCCCTTCGGACCAGCGCCTCGGTCGCGGTCAGCAGTGGTACGAAGTCAAAGGCGAAATCGTCACTTCCAAGCTGGAAGAGAACGTTCTGCTCTTGCTCAAGAATGCTTCTGGTGGCCGCTATGTGCGTCTGGTTGAGGTCAACGACTTCTCCATGACCAGCATGATCTCGCGCATGGAGGTGAAACACATTCCAGGCCAGTACGAATTCTTCCCCTGGTTGCTGCTCGTCTCGGCCTTGGCTTTTGTTGCCGCGGTGGTCATTTCTAATGAGCCCGATGACCGCAAGTTTAAGGGAAAGCCTGCTCAAGAGCCGGATGGCGATTCGAACCAAAACCAAAGAGCAGAAAGGAGGGAGCCAAGATGAATAAGAATAAGAAACTTGGTTTCTTCTCCAGTTTTGGTCTTGCTGCTCTGCTGGTGGCTTTCGCCGTCGGCATCTGCACCATGCTGTTCTGGGAAGATCGCACAGAGTGGCCCAGCTTCCCTTCGGACGCACAGACGCCGGTTGGTGTTCTTGCTGCGGCTTCAAGCGCTCCGGAGCTTGCTGCCACTCTTGATCGCGACTTCGGATGGCGCATCGGTGATGTGTTGTCTGTTACGGTCTACATGAAGCAGAAGCCGGGCACTGTGATCGACATGCACAGCATTGCTCTGGCCGGTGATTTCGAGCTGGTCGGCGCTCCCGATATCTTTGAACTGACGAAACCCGATGGCAGCAAGGTATACAGGGTCAAGCTAAAGTTGCAGAGCTTCTCTGTGGCGCCCCAGCTTGACCTTAAGGCCAACGTTAGCTATCGCGTCCTGGCTTCGAACGAAGATATCACTGTCGACTTGCCGACCATTGCTCCCTACACGTCCAAGACATGGGACGGCCGCAAGCTCATTCAAGAAGGTAAGCTCGAAATTCTCCATGGTCTGCACGGTTGGATAACCGCTGCTTACATCGTCCTCGGCTTCGTCGGGTTCAGTTTCTTCTGGAGACTGTGCCGCAAGTTCTACAGTCTCTTGCCTGTTGCTGTAAAGCGCTTGCTCGGTCCTTCTCGTTTTCTCAAAGCGCGCAGGCAGTTTGATGCTGTCTGGGCCAAGATGGAAGCCGGAGACCGTAGTCGTGCAAACTACGTGGCACTGGCTCGCATCATCCGCAGGCTCTATCTAATTGAGACCAAGACTACGCTGGAAGCGAAGTACTGGTATCTCTACGGTCACAACGGTCCGCCCGAAATCGCAGACATGTTGATGGAATGCGACAAGGTGATCTACCTCGACCGCACTCTGACCGACGAAGAGCACTATCGCATCAAAACAATTTTCGACAGTCTTGTTCAACCCTACCATCAGCTAGCCCAGCCGGTGGAAGAGGATGGCGACCGTTGAGTTGTCTCGCTAACCTGATCATCTGAAAGGAAAAAACATTATGTTGCTCAATCTTCTCATTCACGTGGTGCTGCTTCTGGTGGCACTTCTCTGGCTGGTACCGAAAGTCACCGATGGTGGTGTGGCCGTGCGTCAAGGCAGCGCCTTCCGCGGCATCTTGGCGCTGATCGCCATTGCCCTGGTCAATCACATCGGCTGGCATCTGCTGGCCCTGGTCGGCATCGCCACCGTTGTTCCCACTGCTACGATGGTGGCAGCGGGATTGGTGGCAGGTCTGGTTCAGGCTGTTGCCATTGTCGTCGTCGGCAAGATCATGCCTGGCGTGCTCTTCGTCCGCAACTTCGGTACTGCTCTGGGCGCGTCCCTGACCATGACCGTGGTCGGCTGGCTGGTCATGCTCGTGTTCTGACCTCTAACCAAGGAAAATCTATGCACAAACTCAATCGCCATACCCGGTTTGGTGCTCTCTTCTAGCACCTCACCAACCCCTGCAATTAATTCTCTGCTCTAGACTTCGAAGACTTTAGAAGATTTTCGAAGGGAGCAATCTTGAGTATCCGCTCAGGAGATTGCAGGTAACCGTTGGTGCGGTGCTTTTAGGAGCACTGCACTATGTCTCGATCTTTCCGCCACACCCCCGTCATTGGCAACGCTTGCGCTTCTAGCGACAAGCCCGGTAAGCAGATCGCCAACCGCACCCTGCGCATGCATGTGCGCATGACCCTTCGTAAGTGTCTGCGGAACTGCGACGATTTTGATAACCTGCTTGTGCCGCTTCTGCGCGAAGTGAGCAATGTCTGGAGCTTCCCTAAGGATGGGAAGCACCGCATGAACCCTAACGGTTCTTACTACCGTAAGTACATGCGTAAGTGAACTGCTGCCCCGAGTGGTCAGGCTATGGGTGGTCAGGCTGTGATGGCTTTGGCTCTCATTAGTCTTTCTGCTCGGGGCAGATTTATTGCAAAACAGCTTAAACAACTCGAACTCAAGGATGAGTCAATGTCTACAAACGAAAACCCTCTCGGCGGCCGTGGTCGTTCGGAAGAGGAGCGCTGGGCCCGTCAGCAGCAGCAGGAAGCCATCGAAAAGATGAAGAAGGCCGGCTCTGCTGGTAAAGATGCGGGCAAGCCTGGCGATCAGTCGACTGCCCCAGCTGCTGCTCCGGCCACTGCGCCTGCCGCTGTGCCGGCAAAGGACAGCAAGAAGTAACTGCTGTTCTCTAGTGCGTTTGGACTGAACCTGGGTCTAGCTAGAATTCTCTAGCTTGCTCGTTAAGGAAGCGACTGATTCTGCAAGACCTCAGGGTTGAGCGGTTTCAGTCGCTTTTCTTTTTTTTTGAACTTTCACACTGTTTTTTTTGTTCAGCTGTTCTACTGGGTGGTGTAGTGGATTGAGCTTATCAAATTGGCGCAAAAGCAATGCCTGCGGACTTTCGATTTTCCAGAGAAATTCCTGCGAAATTTCGCTGCTTTTTTGAAAGGGCCAATTGGCGCTACTCTAGTGATAATTTTAGGTCTAGACCAACTGGCCAATTTCTAAAGTCATGTTTTGAGACAGTGGCGAGAATTAACTATAGACGGTGATATTCTTTTGGGCACTATTAGCTCTCATAAGAGCTTCAGAAAGCACTTATAAGCGAGGGAATCCATGGAATATCGTCAGCTCGGTGACAGCAAGGTTAAAGCTTCTGTCATTACTTTTGGAGCCTGGGCAATCGGAGGAGCCATGTGGGGTGGCACCGATGAAGAGAAGTCGATTGAAGCAATTCGTAGATCGATTGAACTGGGTGTGACTTCCGTCGACACCGCTCCAATCTATGGCTTTGGCAAGAGCGAGGAATTAGTGGCCAAAGCGATTGTTGGCCAGCGCGACAAAGTGCAGTTAATGACCAAGTTTGGTTTAGTTTGGGAATTTGAAGAAGGCGAATATTTCTTTGACCTGATTGATGGTGGTAAGGCGCATAAAATCTACCGCAATGCCCGCAAGAAAAATATCATCCGTGAATGCGAAAATAGTTTGAAGCGCCTTCAAACAGACTATATCGATCTCTATCAATGTCACTGGCGTGATAATTCGCTTGCTCTCGATGAAACCATGGAAGCCCTTGGGCAGTTGATTAAGGACGGAAAAATTCTTGCAGCCGGAGTCAGTAATTTTACTGCCGCTGAAATTGCTGAAGGTAGCAAGATTACACCGATTGCTTCCGTGCAGCCGCCTTACTTGCCCACAACGTTGGTGTGATTGTTTATAGTCCTCTTCAAAGAGGCGTGTTGACTGGCAAATTCAAGCCTGACCATAAATTCCCGGAAGAAGATCACCGCGCCAATCAGCCCCAGTTTACTCCGGAAAATATTGAGCGTATCAATAAATTCCTGGAGACTATTAAGCCCATTGCTGATAGCTACAATGCCACCGTTGGTCAATTGGTAATTTGCTGGACGATTGCTCAGCCAGGAGTTTCAGCCGCTATTGTGGGGGCGCGTGATGCTGCTCAGGCGGAGCAGAATGCTAAAGCCGCACAACTAAATGTTTCTCCAGCCGATATCGACTTAATCACGAAACGTTTGCAGGCTTTGGAACTGGCTGCAGTTTGATTGCATGCAGTGCTAGCAATCAAAGCTGTTTCTCTTTTGATGGTCTAACCGATAAGCTCAAACCACCGGACTGCTCTATGGCTGATATAGAGTTGCGCTTGCGCAAGAATCCGAATGATGTTTCTGCTCTACTAGATAGAGCGCAGGCTTATCTCACCGCTGGTGAGTGCGAATTAGCGGCTCAAGATTATGATGTGGTTATTAAACATAATTCGCGTGAGCAGAGGGCTGAGCTTTATCTTAGATTGAAAGAACCAGAATTGGCTTTGCTTGATTTGTAGGTCTGCGGAGCGGCTCGGCCTGGATCATTGGATATCTTCTTAAATAAAGGCAAGGCATACGCTCTGTTGAACAAGCCAGAAAAGGAGCTTGAGGCCTACTCGCTTGGTATCAAGTTAGACAATATCACTCGTAGCGTGACTGGTGATCGTCATATGGCCGACCTCTATCAAGCTAGAGCCAAGCTCTACAAGCAAATAGGAAAGTTAGCTTTGGCGGAGGCTGATTTGAAGAAAAGTTGATCGAATCAAAAGACACTCTACATAGAAATCTATGATCAAGACAAAGGCTTTGATATCTTCCAAAAGGTTAAATAGTAGACCGGTCAACTATTTAAGTGTCAAAAAAACAAGACCAGGACACGGTGAGGTGTCTGGCCTTGTTCGAAAACCACCACTACTCTCACGAGAGGGCGATTTTTCTTGCGAAGCTTGAAGCTTGCCTCGGAGCATTGCAAAAACCGCTTGGACGGCTCACCCTAGTTTCGAGTGAGCCGCCCGTATAGCGGTAGACCTTACTTGCCGGTCTTCTTGGTCTTGCTTGCTGCCTTGCTGACGGGCTTCTTGGCCGCAGTCTTGGCCTTGCCGGCGGGAGCGTTGGCTCGCGGCTTGCGCACGCGCTTCACGGGTGCCTTGGGGCTTTCGACGATCTCGGCTTCGACGACAGGAACAGGCGAACCTGCACTGCCGGCGACACCAGTGTTCTGGCCTTCACCTTCACCGCCTTCGGCGTCTTCCGGATAGTGCCAATCGTCGTCGGGTGTCACCACCTCGTCGTCGAGAGACAGCATGCCACCGTTGTCGAGACCACCGGCCTCTTCCTCGGTGTAGATGCGGAAGTCGGTACCGAGGAACGAACGACGGTCGTCGTTGCCACGGATGATCTGGATGCAGGTGCCGAACAGCTCGCCCAGGCGGTACTCGCCCGAGAAGAAGCCCGGTGCGCGACGGTCGTAGTCGCGCAGGTGACCATTGAGGCGGTCATCCCAGATGTAGCCAGTCTCGTGTTCCTGGTGCTGCAGCTTGGTCAGCGCCGGCTGGGTGTGCTTGGTGGTGGTGTGCCAGCCGCTCGAGAGCATGCCGCCGAAAGAGCGGACGATGCTGTAGCCGCGCTGCTCCCATTCGATGAAGGCCGCGTCACCGGCATGACGGCGTTTGAAGTCGCCGATCATGTAGAGGGTGTGCTCGTTGACCAGCAGGCCGGCCTCGTAGCCCAGCACCTTGACGCGCGGGTTGGAGTTGAGATAGAGGAACTTGGCGAAGTCGGAGGGAACCTTGCGGTTCGGGTCAGTCGGCTGATCCGACCGCTCCGGGTTGTTCGCAACGTAGGCGTCGCGAGTGGACTTCTCCTGCTGCACCCACTCCATCAGCTTGTGCTCGGTGCGAACGCCGGGGATGTAAATCACCTTGGCGCCGCACTGGGAGAACGAAGAGATGTACTCACCGGCCTTCTTGCGAAGGTAGCCGAGCTGGTCGTCGAAGATGCCTGCCTTGCGGGCCTCGGCCACTTCGGGCATGTCGATTGCCGGGTGCAGGTAGTTCTTCTCGTCCTCGGTGAGCGACTTGAAGGCGTCGTGGTCGATCATCTGACCATGCAGGACCACCAGCTTCGGCTTGTAGGCCGCCAGGTAGCGCATGATCATGTCGTGGACGTTGCGGTCGTGGTGCGGCCAGAGCGAGTTGGCAATGGAGACCACGCGGGAACCGTCGGGCAGGGTGAGCTTGAAAATCCCGGCCTCGGCGAGCGAGGTACGCGGGATTTCCTTGACGACAACCTGCTTATAGTTTGTTGCTTTGTTAGCCATGATAGAGATCTCCTAATTACGCTGAGAGCGCGCCGTTGTCGTCGATCGCTTCGAAGAGCGAGATGACAGCGTCGGCCAGCTGGTTAGAGTTCTCCAGACGGAGAACGTTGGGGAACTTCACATCGTTGTACGGATGCGGGATGAGAATCGCGCCCAGGGCACTTTCGGCGACGTCGACAGCGGTAGCTGCCTTGTCTTCGACGATGACGGGGATGCGGCTTTCGAGCATCACGTACTTCTTGGCACCGGTGTGCGAGTAGATGATGTTCTGCGGGGTCACGATGTGACCGAGGTGCTTGGCGATCAGTTCCTGGGTGGCCAGGCGAGCGATGCCCGTCTGGAAAGTCGCCGAGCCGTCCGGACGGACGTCGTTGGCGCCAGGAGTGTAGGTGCAGATCACCACCTGAATGCCGGCGGCGGCAATCAGTTCCATCTGCTCGATGATGCCAGCGTAGGGCTGGAGTTCACCGTAACCATCGACGCCGCGCCGAGCGAAAGCCTGGAAGGCCTCGCCGAACTGCTTCGGGTTGATGGGGGTGGTGGGGTCGCGACCGATGTCGTAGTACTGGCGGGTGGCGGTGTCGAAGGTGAAGCCGTAGTGCTTGCCGACGAAATGGTTGAACGCGTTTTCCCAGTCGAAGACGACGCCGTGCAGGTCGAACATGCAGACGCGCGCCCACTTGAAGTGCGGATCCGAAGGCTTTGTCAGCGACTTCGGGGGCCAATTGGCAGCGGTGGGAGCCGCAGACAAATCGACCGCTTTTGTGATTTTCTTGGTCATAATTTTTCTCCTTGCGGATTTGTAAAGAAACACGAGACAGGCGTCACCGTGCGATGCTTAGAGGCTGCATGGAAGCAGCTTCTGTGAGGCACCGCATCTGGTGACGCCCGTCAAAGGGTTGATCGTCCTTGGTTAGTAACCGCTGGACAGGGTGAACTTACCGTCGAAGAGCAGCGCCGAGCGGGTCTGACCCGTTTCGTCGTTGACCTTCAGAATCGGCAACAGTTGGATGTGAAGCTTGCCTCCGTGCACGAGGCCGGCTCCCAGTCCATGCTGCCAGTTCGGGTAAGTGGCGTAACCCATGTACGAATGGGTCTCATCCGCCAGGTGGCCGAACTCGAAGCTGCGCAAGGTGTGACCCTTGGTGAGGCGACGGGCGCGGGTACCGAGACGGTGGGTGTGGCCATGGCCGACGCTCTGGAGCTGAGAATCAGCTTCGGCGTAGGGGCTCTGGCCGGGCTTGCCGCGGACGATCTTGCCGTGGATGAACTTGAAGTCATCGTTGACGAGAACGCCACCGCCGCCACCGCCCTCTTCGTTCATGCCGTACACGAACGTGATCGGGTCCTTGCGGGTGTAGCCCATCAACTGGTGGAAGTTGAGGATGGGCTCGTGGGTGTTGGGGTCGACCAGGCTCGCCACGCTGGCGTTGGGGTCGATCTGGGTGCGGCGGTTGCGGTCTTCATGGTTGCCCATGATATAGAAAAGATGCAGACAGCCGGACAGGAGGATGACCTCGTCGACGAGGCGACGGGTTTCATCGAGTTCTGCCTGGGTGTTGGCGACCACGCGTGGGGCCTTGGGCCAACGCGAGAGGCCGAACATGTCTGCAGCATCGCCGATGAGGATGATGATGTGCGGCTTGAATTCCGCCAACCATTCCTTGACCTGCCACGAGACCTGCTTGTCGTGCGCCGGAACGTGCCAGTCAGGGATGATGGCGACGCGCGTGCCGTCGGGCAGATCGAGGTTGATGATGCCGGCGAAGGTCAAGTACCCGAGGGCCTTGTCCTGATTGAGCAGCTTGATCTTGTCGATCAGTTGCTGCCGGACTTCGTCCACGTTGAGTCCACGGTTTTTTGCCAGCTTGGCGACGGTTTTCTTGAGCCGACGCATGACGCTGGAGCTGTTAGCAGCTGTTGCCGAGGACACCGTGATGTTTTTTGCATTGTTCATGGTGAAACTCCTTAGGCCTCTTACCAGTCGAGGCGTGAATTTTGGTTAGAAAATGAGCCTCGATAGGTGAGGCCGCGTTAAAGACCGACCGGTAACGTTACTGCCCTCGGGTATGAGGTCAACAACGGTGCCGGCCAGCGGGCTATTGCACGCAGCCCTCAGAAAAGATCTGGCAACCTTTTCATCGAAAGTAAAGTAGAACGTTCTAGCAGACTAGACCACAACAACTCTTTCGAGATAGAAGTGTTTACCAGGGTATGTCTGCTGCCTTGGGGGTTAGAGAAAGATTTCCTATAACAGGCGAAGAAAGAACGTAATTTGACAGTAAGTCTTTCCCGCGCGCAGGCACAATGGCTTTATAACCTGCTTAAGCACTACTAACCAGCAGTTAACAGCTCTCGTGAAATGAGCAAAGGGGTTGTAAAGCTGCAAAATGAGATGCAGCTAGTATTTGGAGAATATGAAGAGTTCCTGCCCTTGCCAAGGAGTGCGTTCTTTATGGATATTTTCGGGGTACCCGTACAGCTTGGCTAAGAGTTCACAATGTCCGAAAATCAATGCAAATTAAGTGATAGCGTAGCTAGCGCTATCTTAAGAAGGTTGCCCTCAAGAAATCTACTTTCAGGAAATCTGTTGGACATTTGTAAAAAGCGATTCTCTTGGATTACGTTCTTTGGATAGATCCTTTAGCTTTCTAAACAGCACTACTTCTTCTGCAGTGAGCTGCTGTGGAATCAGTACATCAATGGTGACTAATTGATCGGCGCCGGCCAAGCCAAGTCCCTTTAGTCGATAGACTCTGCCGGGCTGGGTGAGCGGTTGAATTTTCATAACTACGCGACCAGTGGCAGTTGGTATCTCAATTTCAGCGCCAAGCATGGCTTCGTACAGAGTAACTGGAACATTTACTGAAACGTCCCGCCCAAGAATACTGAGCACTGGATGCTTAGCTAGTTTGATCTTTAAAATGAGGTCGCCGTAGGTGTTGGCTCGCATGTCCCACTTACCTTGGCCACTCTTTCGAATTTCTAACTCGTCATAGAGGCCTTTGGGCAGGTCGATATCGAGGGTGCGTTCGACAGTGAAATAGCCAACGCCCCGACAAGTGCTGCACTGCATGCGGTTGACCGGCTTGAGATTTATGCATTCTTCGCAGGCCTTGGGATCTTGGATAACTATTTGCCGCATGCAGCCTTTGACGGCTTCTTTGAGGCTCACTTCCAATTCCATCTCTAAAGATTGAGGTTGAATTTTGCCAGCTGCACCCTTGAGTTCTTGCGTCTGACCTTGGGTCTGAACAACTTGCTGTACGCCTGAGGTGACCTTGGTCCACAATGCTCGTACGTCTGTGGTTTGGCGAAATACTGAGCTGTTCTTATCGTAATCTCGGCGTTTAGCTGGTTCTGAAAGTGTTTCGTAAGCGGCTTTTATGTCGCGCCAAGTGCGTTGTTGTGTCTCAGGGTCGGTTTGTGCCGCTTCTGAGTATGGTCCCATTTTTTCATTCAGCTCGAAGTAAGCTTCGTGCACTTGTTCAGTGGAAGCATTTGGGCTTACTCCAAGGATGTAATAGAAATCCTTGGCTTGAGCTTTTGTTTTAGTTTTGTCGTCGTCGACTGGCATAGAACCAATTCTGGTATCTGTTGTAAGTTAGTTATAGGCGCTTGCAGCGTCTCAGGGCTTGTGGGGCTTGAAAGAGCAGGTTTGCTAGTAAGGGTTTCCTCGACAATAATACACAGTAAGCTGTGATCATGTGTTCTCTATCTTCCCTTTTTGCATTGGTTTATCCCGCTCTGCAACGGCATTGTCTATAAGTTTAATGAGAACAGCAAATGCTAGCACTAAATTATTTATCTGACGGAGTCATGATTGACTGGCTGACACTTGGCTTCGTGCCACTATAAATGGTGCGGCTGAGACCTAATTCTGGTGCAGTTTGGGTGCGTTTCCTGTGCAATTCGGATGAGTTCTAGTACAAATATACGAGCAATCAGAAGTCTTAGTCTTGCGACTATATTAGTTTTAAAATTGGCTTTGTACTTAAAAACATCTTGATACTTAAAAACATCGTTTATAAATGGTTTCCATGGAAACCATTTATTTGTAACTTAAAGCTTGTCTGTCTGCCAATTTATTCCATTGGGTTTCGCGTAAATGAAAGCTTCGAGAATATCAATAAACGAGTTAGAGCCAAGTTTAGGCTTGTGGTTAAGGCTTGCTTCTAGTCAGATAACCCAAGCTTTTCAGCAAAAAGCAGAAATGAAGTGTGTAACTTTGTCCGAATACGAAGTATTGCGCTTGGCAGAACAATTCCAAGTAACCTCCAGTGCCGAGCTTGGACAACTAGTTGGGCTGAGTAAAGGGGCGATGTCTAAGCTTCTGACTCGATTGATAGATAAGGGTTTCTTGGCTCGATTTGACGACGAAGATGACGGTCGCGGACACTTGCTTCAGCTTACTGCTGCAGGGAGGGCGCTAGTTCCTGCTCTGGTCCGTATTGCTGAGCAAAATGAAGAGGAGTTTTTGGGACACCTGTCCGAAAAAGAGAAATTTGAGTTCTTGAAGGCTTTAAAAAAGGTCGCTGACCGCTGACTTTCTAAAATTTCTATCTTAAATTGCCATTTGCATCTCTTTTGCGCAAAAGAAATAGTTTCCATGGAAACCATTTCTTTTCCAGAAAAGAAGAGGGTCGAAGAGCTGGTTAACTGTGCACAACCATAACTTTTCCAGCGCTGAGCTTGATTAACTGAGGTGGGCTAATAGGAAAGACTGTATTGGGATGTCCGGCCGCAGCCCAGACCGTTTTGAAGAGCAGCAAGTCTTGGTCAATAATTGTTTGACTAGGCTTGAGGTGTCCTACTGGAGCTACTCCACCAATTGCAAATCCAGTCATGTCTCTAACGAAAGCGGCATTGGCTTTTTCTAGCTTAAATCCAAGTTGCTCTTCCACCAGTTTTTCGTCTAGGCGATTGGCTCCTGAAACCAGCGCCAATATGGCCAGGTCTTGCCCCTGTGCTTTGAAAACCAATGATTTGACGATTTGAGCGACCTGGCAACCGATGGCATCAGCGGCCATTTGTGCGGTTCTGGCAGACTCTTCCATGGCTTTTATCTGTACAGTTAGGCCGCCCTGCAGGAGGGCTTCTTTGACGCGCCGAACGTTGGCTGTGTCGAATTTGTCCGCAGCCGTTGCCTCGGTACTATTTTGCTGGCCTCCGAGCTTCGCTATTAAGTCTTTGGCGAAAACATAGAGTACCTCGTTCTTCGAGCTTCTGGCTCGTTCGAGGTTGTTGATAGCTAGTTCACTTTGACGATTGAGTAGATTAATGCGCTCTTGCATGGCCACTCCTAGAGTCAGTACTTCGTCTAGGCGTTTGCTGCGCGTGCCACCTGTACCACGCTCAACTGCGTATTGGGCAAGTTTTGCCGCTGGGCCGATGAGAGTGGGTGTCAATCCTGCAAGAGTGAGGCTGCGTTCAGCTCCGCTTGGTGCTTGATCGTGAATGCCAATTGCTGCTTTCAAGTTGTTGATTTGTTGGTCGCGGCTAACAGCACGAGCAACAAGGGCGCTGACCTGTTCTTCTTGTTCGAGTACGTCTGATTCGCCGGAATTGGCAGCCGCTAAACTGCTTTTTACTTGATTGGCCCAGCTAGTCATGCGAGCGACAACCCAATCGGCTTGTCCTTTTCCTAATAGTTGGTTCAACTGATTTCTACCGCGCTCGACGCTTTGTTCGCCGGCCTTACCATCCGAGTCTCCTAGGCCTTTGGCGATTTGCATCATAGAGGCGGTCAATGTCAGGGCCAATTTATTGCGCTCTGAGCGCTCTTCTTCTTCGCCTGCTTCTTTGTCTTTTATTTGCTTAGCACTGCCGAGAAAAACTTGAGCTGCTGCTCTTGATGGGCGATAGTCAAAGTAATTGGGCACGAAGGCCCGGGCTGATTTGCTCATATTTTGTAGAGAGCTGGTGCTTTGTCCGGAAGCTTGTCCGGAAGCTTGCCCGGAAGCTTGTCCGGAAGCTTGTAATGACTGTCGTATGTGCAAGGCGCTTTCAGTTAAATCATCAAGGAATTGCACTGGTGGGCGCACCGCAAAATTGGCGTTGGCGGAACTGACAGTGCCTTGTAGAGTCTTTGCTTGAAGATAAGCTAGGCTGGGATTCTTGACGGTAATGCTTGGGTTTAGGGCTGGGACAATCTCACTGTTGACGCTCGCTCCTGAAAAGGCAACCGTTGAGGCGTTGCCCTCTGCCTTTGCACTACCAGCAGTGGCTAGTAGTAATGAGGCTGATAAAAATACTGTAGATAGGCGCAAATGGCTCGTCTTGGGCATTTTTGTATCTTAACACTAAAAATATCAGGTGGAACTGCTAAATTCACATTAGAAGTGTTCTTCCCCTGCCTATATTGTTGTATTTGCTATTTTGGTTGCCACTATGGGCGATGGTATCGGCCAAGTAATTTCGCCGCTATGATTGTGCCTTAGTGGTCAAGCCGTGAACTGATGTCAAATTAGCTTGCCTGAGCTTCCTGTTGAAATCTGGCCAGTGGTAAAATCGGCCCTTGTTGTTTTTTTGAAATTGACATTGACATTGATGTTGAGATTGAGATTGAGATTATTGGGGGAAGCAAGTGGCAAAGATGCGCGTGGTTCAGGTAGCAAAGGCTGGTGGGCCATTGGAAATGGTAGAGCGGGAGATCCCTCTGCCGCTATTCGGGCAAGTGCGTATCAAAGTTCAAGCCTGTGGAGTTTGTCACAGCGATTCAATTGCCAAAGAAGGATATTTTCCCGGAATTAATTATCCTCGTGTGCCGGGGCATGAAGTAGCTGGCGTAATTGATGCTTTGGGCCCTGATGTTTCAGTAGAACATTGGAAAGTTGGTCAGAGGGTCGGTGTTGGTTGGTACGGAGGCCACTGTGGCAACTGTAAACCCTGCCGCCAGGGCGACTTTGTCACCTGCCGCAATGGCTTGATTGCTGGCATTTCTTACGATGGCGGCTACGGCGATTATATGATTGCTCCGGTTCAAGCCTTGGCGTCCATTCCTGACGAACTTTCAGCTATGGAAGCGGCGCCGCTTCTCTGTGCTGGCATCACGACCTTCAATTCATTGCGCAATAGCGGAGCTAAGCCAGGGGATTTGGTGGCCATTTTAGGCATTGGCGGACTTGGTCATTTGGGCGTGCAGTTTGCAGCCAAGATGGGCTTCAAGACTGTAGCTATTGCCCGGGGCCAAGACAAAGCTGAATTGGCGAATAGATTGGGTGCCAGTGCTTATATCGACAGCACTGCTAGCGATGTGGCCGCCGAGCTGCAGAAACTTGGCGGAGCTGACGTAATTGTCGCTACTGTCACCAATGGAGCTGCTATGGCAAATGCTATGGGCGGTTTGGGGGTGGGTGGCAGCTTAGTGATATTGGGGGCCGCGGCTGATCCAATTCCTCTAAACGCTCTGGGTATGCTGGCGAATCGCCATTCAGTCAAAGCCTGGCCGTCAGGTGTGGCTTCTGATAGTGAAGATACTTTTGATTTTAGTGTGCTAACCGGGGTGCGCTCTATGAATGAAGAGTATCCCCTAGAAAAGGCTGCTGAGGCCTATGATCGCATGATTAGCGGCAAGGCTAGGTTTAGAGTTGTGATTACAACTGGGAATTAGAAATTCCCCTAGGTCTTAGAGATTCCCGCTACTTTTAGATATTCTCGTTGCTAATTGGAACACTCCCTATTTAGGAATAATCACAATGGTCACTAATCGCCCTAGTTATGAGCAATTTGCCGCCTTGATCGCTGACTCGATTAAACCTGGTGGATTAAGTGCCTCGCTCACCTACGATAGCGATGCTTTTGCTTTGGTGGAAGCTCAAGAGGGCGAGGCTGTTCAGCGACTGTTACTCGGTCACTATTTCGGCGAATATTGCGCCCTCGATAGCTCTGAGCGGCCACAACTGTTGGCTAAAATTAGCAAGCTCTACAGTGAATCGGCTTTTCCTGCAAATTTTGAAGACGCCAAAGCGAGATTGATGCCACATTTGATCGACCGCTGGGCAGTCTTTCGCACCAATATGAATTTGGCCTTGGGAATGGCCAAAGAGCTCGATGATCCCAATATTGATGTCACTCCAGATTTTGCTCCTTTTGTTGTTATTGCTGATGCTTTTGCTATGGTGCTTGCCCTTGATTTAAGCAACACGAGGTTGGTGGTCACGCACAGACAGCTGGCAGCATGGGGAATCGAATTTGATCAGGCAATAGAGGTCGCCTATCAAAATTTGATAGCTCGCAGCGGCGGTAGCTTTGAGATGTTGGTTGATCAAGAAACTGGCTTGAGTAGTGTCTATTCATCAACCTGGCATGATGGCTATGATTCTTCCCGTCTGATCATCGATGAGTTGCTCAAGCAATTTAAAGTGCATGGCGATCATGTCATTGGTATCCCAGATAATAATCAACTGCTGATTACAGGCTCTGAAGATAGACGTGGATTGCTTGCTCTTTATCAAATGCTGGCTGACGCTCAGAACTTACAGCAACCTCTGCCGCCAGTGCTAGTTCATAAAACCGAAAGCGGCTGGCAGCGCTTCGCGCCACCAATGCTTGATCCGCTCAACCCTCTTTTGCGTGGGCTTGAGACTGCTTACTTGAGCGATATTTATGCCAGTCAAAAAGCGCTTTTGCTCTCTTCGATGGACGTGGAAAGTTTGCCGATTCTTGATTATGAGCGCAGAGAGAGTGAGGATGTTGTGCATACTTGGACAGTTGTTCCTAAGGTGCAACACGCCTTAATTCCTGAAACTGATTACATCAAGTTTGTCGCTGAACCCAATCAGAGCGGTGAGTCTAAAACTCTTGCCTCTGCCCCATTTGAGAAAGTCAAAGAAGTATTGGGAGATAACCTGGTTGATGTCGACCAGTATCCAGTGCGCTATTTGATGCGCGCGTATCCTACAACTGATGAGCTTTCGAAGATCGGTATCTTGTGAAAGAAATAGAGAAAGATTAGACAGTTCGCTAGCTTCGTCAATTCGCGTCTGCCTGAGTCATGGGGGAAACCCCAATGCACTCTCTCGCAATGTTTCCGTAATGATCTTTGTAGTCTTTGTCCTGACTGTGTTTCTAGATAGGGTGCTTATTAAGATCACCACTTTCATTCTCTCAGGAAACAAAAACCACATAACTATTTAGCCCTGCCCTAAACCCCCGTTAGCTTAGCTTTTGCTCCTTCATTCTGCGTTGCAGTCTGTTGGGTTGAAGCTTGGGGTCTTTGTCAGCGTTAGGCGGTTCTGTGGGTTTGCTACTGAGGGTGTCGCGGTGTTCTTGTCACGTTTCTAATCACTTAAACCGACTCGTAAGAGTCACAAAGGTCAGGAGATTTACCATGAACACTTCCGTAAACACTTCAGGCGCTTCCACCACTGCCACGGCCGCAACCGTCGCCACTCGCAGGCTGGATACCAAGGCCGTCAACGGCTCCGAACTCCGCTTCGGCAGCTTCATCGACTCCACCATCATGGGTCAGGAGAACGGTCGTCAGGCCGCTCGCCGTGCCTTCCGCCGCACCCTGTCCAAGCTGCGCGTCGGCAACAAGCCCTACTATGTCATCGTTGCTCCCGGCCCCACCACTTCCGGCAAGTCGGAGATGGCGTTCCGCATCGGTGAATACTTCCACGGCGATCGCAAGGCGGTGCTCAAGATCGACGGCAGCGAGTACAAGGAGAAGCACAACCTCAGCAAGCTCACCGGCGCCAGCCCCAACCTCGTCGGTTACACCAACCGTCAGGAGAAGGACTACGTCGCGCCGCTGCCCGACCAGATCGACTCTTACGCGCAGTTCAGCCAGCACAACCTGACCCGCAGCCGCCTCGGCTCGAAGGCTCCGGTGACTGTTGTTCTGATCGACGAGTGGGAGAAGGCTTGCGGCGAGTTCAACGAGATTCTGCTGAGCATCTTCCGCAACGGCAACTACACCCTGGGCAATGGCGAGATCGTCGATTTCAGCCAGTGCATCTTCATCCTCACGGCCAACATCGGTTCGGCGGCCGTGGAAGAGGCGGAGAACAAGAAGACCATCGGCTTCGTCAAGAAGGACACCGTGGTGACCGAGGCTGACGCCGACGCCATCATCAACGACCATCTGCGCAACTTCTGCCCGCCGGAATTCCGTGCGCGTGTGGAAGAGAACGGCGAGATCTGCATCTTCCATCGGCTCTCCGATGAGCAGATCTCCGCGATCTGCGACCTGAAGGTGCGTGAACTGGTGCAGATCACCGAGAAGACGGCCAACATCAAGGTCGATGTCGACGTGGCGGCGCGCAAGTGGCTGCTGTCGGTGACGGGCTCGGTGCCGAAGCTCAACGGTGGTGTGGAGAAGTTCATCATCGACGAGCTCGACAACATGCTGATCCTGGGCTCGCTGGTCAGCGGCGACGTGGTGCATATCACGCACATCGACGGTGAGGATGCTCTCGCCTTTGATGTCGAGGTCAAGCCGCTGCTGCTGCTGTCGATGGACGAGATGGAGAAGATCATCGCCGAAGCTCCGCTGCCGGGCAAGAAGGACGCCGTCACTCTGATTGGCGAAGCGGCGGCGAAAGCTGTTGCTGCTGCCAAGGACGGTGTCAAGGGTGCGGCGGAAGACGGTGCCAAGGATGGTGCCGCTGCTGCCAAGGCTGAGACGGATGCTTCGACCAAGCCTGCTCTGCTGCAGCCCTTCAAGGTTGTGGTGGTGGGCACGGAAGAGGGCCTGGAAGCGACCAACGCGGCAGTTCGCGCTGCCGTGAAGGCGCTGCCCCACAGTGTTGTGCTGGAGTACCAGAACAATGCCGTCGAACCGTTCGTGGGCTCCATCAAGGTGCTCTCGACGGTGGAGAGCATGGCGGCCCTGAAGGCGCGCTTCACCAACCTGCGCGTCTTCATCTTGGGCGGTGAAATGGCCTGAGCGCTCATGGAGCCAGAACAGGCTAGTCGGTCAAATGGCTAGCTCGTGAGTTAGTCAGTCAGCGCAAAACCCTGGTGGCGGAGGCAGTCTCACAAGACTCTTCCGCCACCTTGTCGTTGTGCAGTTTTTCTCAACCAAACGTTTCGAAGGAGATTTACCATGTCAACCAATCCTGCTGATTCCAAGACTGCCGTTCGTACGGAAGTCGTTCTCGAAATCGAAGGCAAAGGCCTGCTCTCGGGCGGTGTCGATGACTTCATCCTGCCCCCGGGCCGCGGCAGTGAATACTTCTACGAGGGCAACCTCTACGAAGTGGTTCACGCCATCCAGACCGTCGGCGACGCCAGCTCGAAAAAGGGCAGCATGCTGCTCGAGCTGCTCGGTGTGCTCTATCCGGACCCCGACAAGGCCACCACCCTCTTCGGCGGCATGAAGTACATCAAAAAGGCTGAGGCTCCCAGCGAACCTGGCCAGATCCTCACCGGCGCCGGCTTCGGCCTGGTCCTCGCGGCGCAGAAGGAGCGTCTGCTCTTCCTGCGTCTGCGTCTCGTCCATGCCGCTGTTCAGAAGAAGAGCCTGGTGGAGACGATGCAAGCGGCTCACGACGCTGCTCACCCGAATGGTTAAGCCTCAAAGCTAAACCATTAACGGAGCGCAGCGACACATGGCGCGCAGCGGGTTGGTGGCTTGGCAGAGATTTTTCGAAAGGAATTTCTCTGTCGACCTTCAACCTTGCTGCGTGTTAGTCGGTGCGTTCCATTCTGACGTCGGTGCTCGTTTCCTGGGAGCACGCGCCCACGTCAAAACTTATCCCAGGACCATAGGAACAAGACAATGCAAGAACTTTTCATTCCCTATCAGGAAAAACCGCTTTTAGCGGATCTGACCGCGAGCTTTCAGGCTCTCTGCGCCAGCCGCGACGCCATCGCTGCTTTTCTCGGCGCTTTCAAGGCCCGCCGCGGTGAACGCCTCCTCACGGGCTACAAGCGCACCCTCGAAGACGAGCTTTTCCGTGAGCGTGAACGCGCTTACGAAGTCGCTGCTTTGCGCCTTGAGCTTGCTGTCGGCGAGCTTCAGAGCAATTCCCGCGCTCTTCTGATTGCGAGCGACGCTGTGCGCAAGGCTTTGGTCGAACAGATCAATTACGAGCAGATCGGCTACGGTGTCGAATTTGCTCTGGCCGAGAACAACGTGCTCTGTGCCGTCGATTTGATCGACAATGCCCTCGCTCTCCATCACGAAGTGGTGAGCAAGCAGCTGCGGCCCTTCCGTGGTCATTACTTCGCCATCGACCGTAGCTTCAAGGCTATTGACGAGCGCGACGACCCGCGGGAGTTCGTGGTCATGTACAGTGCTGGTGGTAGCAAGCTGCGCTTTGAAGAAGGCGATGGCTCGACGCCTCCGGCTGGACCATACCTGACTTTGGCTGAGGCCAAGGCAGAGGCTTCACACTGGGTCGGCTACGCTGATACCGTGGGCGGTGACGCCATGGTTTTCAACGTGCGCACGAAGCAGACCATCAACCCCTGGAACTAGCGTTTGTAGCGAGAACCAGCTCTGGCGCTGGTTCTCGTTCCTACTCTCGTTCTTTTTAAATTCAAATTATCACTTCCAAGGAGTTTTATGTTCGATATCCGAATTGTGCTTCTTCTGGTGCTCTGCACCATCGTGGTCGTCGGTGTTGTGGTCTTTCTCGTCGTCTCCATGTACCGCAGCCGCATGGCCCCGCTGGTGCGTGAAGCGATGAACGCCGCCTACGACGACGTCGAGTTCCACAAGCTCAACCACATACCCGAGCGCTGCGACAGCGAAACACTCTATCGCTTCGAGGCGGCTTGCGCCATGTTCCGTGACGCCAACAACAGCCTTTCGGCTGGGCGCTACAAGCGCACCGTCGAGCTGGCCAAGCAAGCGTCGGCCATGATTGCCAGCCTGCGTGGTCGCTTGGTGTGCCGCGAGCATCCCAAGCCCGTTTTCCCATCGTGCCGGCTGATTTCGCACCCGGACGGCCTGGTTTGGATGGGAAAGTAGGCAAGCTTCTCTAATAACTAAAATATCAAGGAGGCGAAAAGTATGTCCATCAAGAACGCTGTCATCATCGTTGACAGCGGTTTCTCTCAAGATGCCGTAGCGCAGGTGAAGAACTTGATCGGCTTCTACGACTTGAACAGCGGTATCGCCATCAGTGGTGCACCGCTCATTGAAGGCGCCCGGGCTCAGTTTGTTCTTCACCATCTTTGCGGCGATTCGCTCAATCACGGCACAATCATTCTTCGCGGTCTGCTGGAGGTGAATCCCGATTGTGCTTTCGTTCTCGTGCGGGCGTTTGACCACGGAGGTCGTCATATCCGCACGCGCTGGGCGGATGGCAAGGTTGCTTCTGACGGTTGGGTCGAAGGCTATCTCTGGGCCAGGCAACTCTGTGAAAACAGGGGTTTGACCAGTGTGGCCAACCTCTCCTTCGGTGGCTTTGCTCATGCACAAGACGGCAGCGGCTGGGAAAGCTACAAGCTGGCCTCGGCTGTGGGAGCCCCTAAGGTCGGTCATGTGCTCGTTGCTGCCACTGGTCCTGGTGACGGCCGTGCCATTCACAGTTCGTTCACTGCCTGCGCGAACACTGTTGTGCGGGGCTTTCAACGTGGAACTTCGACGTATAACCTCTGGGTCGATCGTAACGTTCCTGGTAATTCGGAGCGCAGCGATTGGCATTTGATGGTGAAGGTCAATGGCCGTGAAGTGGCTCAGCATCAAGGACGATTCGTTCCCAATAACATTTGGAATGATCGTCAGCAGTTGACATTTGTGGTGGAAGGCGAAGGCAACTTCGAATTTTCTATCACTCCTGTCGCTGAGCTAACCGCCGCGCGCTTCGACATTTTCATTTCGCAGTCGCAAGAGGCCTGCTTCTACAGCCACGTGGATGACGAGTTGGTGTCCGAACCGGCTTGTCTGCCGCACGTGATTGCGGCTTGCTGCGTCAACGGAGTAAGCAAGCCTGAGATCAAGCTCGCTGGTAACGGCCCAATTAGCTTCCGTGCTCCGGAAGTGACGGCCCTTGTCGCAAGCATGCTTGAGTCAGACCCGACCCTGGATATTGCACAGGTTCGGCAGAAGTTGCTGGCTCAGTTTTCGCAGTAGAAAGTCGCCAGTAAACCTGACTACCAGTAAACTTGACTACCAGTAAACCTAGTGAGCCCGAAAGGCTTGCTAGGCTTACTGGATAGTCTTTTTTTAGCTTTACTACTAACCTTGATAGTAGTATGCTGCTGGCCTCAATTTGACTTAGCAATGCTTATAAGGGGTAGTGCGCTCTATAAAAGTGCGTTGTGTAAAAATTCCTACCACTTCTAGAATGGATATTTAGGTCTGTACAGCTGGTGCTTTAGCGACCGCGGCCTCTGCCGCCAGAGGCACCACCGAATCTTCCGCCACCAGCAGCGCCAGAGGCACCACCGAATCTTCCATCGCCGGCAGCGCCAGAGGCACCACCGAATCTTCCGCCACCTGCAGCGCCAGAGGCACCACCTTCATTAGCTTGTGCGTTACGACCAGCAGCCGCTGCGCCTTGCGCACCGCTGTACTGACTTGAATTGTTTTGATTGTAGCGACCGGCTGCGGCTGCACCTTGAGCACCGCTGTACTGGCTTGAGTTGTTTTGATTGTAGCGGCTAGCAGCCGCTGCGCCTTGAGCACCGCTGTATTGGCTTGAGTTGTTTTGATTGTAGCGACTAGCAGCCGCTGCACCTTGAGCTCCGCTGTACTGGCTGGCAGTTGCTTGATTCTGGTAGTCAGCACGAACAAAAGGATTGTTTGTCTGTTGCTGCCAGTTTTTTGCTGCAGCGGTTTGCGCAGCTTGCTGTTGGTTGTACCAGCTCGCTTGCTGCTGAACGGCAGTGGCATGATAGGCATTGGTCTGTTCGAAATTGGCTGTATTGGTGGAGTTGTTCACATAGATAGGCTTGCCACCCTGGTTGTAATAGGGCGCTGCAGCAACTCCATAGTGAAGAGGAGTTCCGTAGGGAACATTGTTGTAGTAGGACTGCGTCATTGCCGTTCCAGCCATGGCACCAAGACCTGCTGCAGCAGCGGTGCCAAGGGCACTGGTACCATTGCTCGTTTGACCTGAAGAGTTATAGTTGTTAGTTACTTGCTGTGGCTGCGGAGCGTACTGGGGAACATTGGTTGTTTGTTGCGACATCGAGGCATTGGCCTGCATAGCTCTTACAGCTGGAGTAAGGTCTACCTGTTGATTGTTTTTATCAACGTACCAATATCCACCATTGGCACCAATGTAAATCGCTACGACTGAAGCGTTGACCCCAGGACCTGGCAACGGCACAACCATTCCCTTTGGGGTAACTACCATTTGTGTTCCTCCCGGACCTGGCTGAGTCTGTAGAGTCACGACTGACACTTGCGAGGCGTCGGAAGGCTGAGTGGCAGACGGGGGGCCAGGTTGTGCCTGGGTCACAGTTTGCTGTTGACCTGCATATGCTGATTGACTGCTGTTCTGTTGCTGTCCAGAAGATTGTGGTTGAGAGTTATTGGGATTCTCTCCATCTAAACGGTCACGAAGGCGCTCTCGTAAGGTTTGAGCCGACAGAGACTCAGCAAAGCTAATTGAACCGATACTGACGACTGACAATCCCAGTAATCCGATGGCAAGAGATCTGGCGAAATTCATTCAGTAAGCTCCTAGGCGATATATGGATAGAGTTAATTAGCATATCACCTGCTTCGATCTAATTTTTGTTCTGCGGTGTTCTGGTTTCTTGAAACTTGTTATTTATTTTTGTCGATGCTGCCAGTTCCTGTGCATCTAGTTCATCGGCTTAACTGCACCAGTTTGCGCGTCAACTTCAAACCAATTCATAGTTGCCGTGTGATCGGGCATTTGTTCATAGACATGCACGTTCCAGTTGTTGTCTAACTCTTCAGCTTCAATCACGGGAAATCCTTGAGTTTTTTTTGATTTGCCATTGGGAAAAAGGGCTAGAAACTTTTTTACGTCGCTGCGCTTTTTTACTAGCGCTACTGCTTGTTCTGCGCTAATTTTTCGTTCAACTTTGGTTGTCGATTTCGACGATTTCGTAGGTTTAACTGATTTAGTCGAGCTGCTACTACTCTCTGATTTTGACTTTGAATCAGGTGCAGCAAGACAAATAGTAAATTGCTGGACGAAGTATGCCGAGACGAAAGCAACAGCTAAGGCAAAATTTCTAATTTTGAAGTGCACTCTAGAATCTCCAAGTTATGCAGGCAACTGTTCTACATTTGACAGTGAGAAGTTAGAGTGGAGTATACCAATTCGACTACACAAATCAGATGATTAGAGGTGGAACGTCGCTGGTGCCCCCTGTCCTTGCGGGATGACATGCATCGAGTCAACTCTGATTTTGCCCTGGATTACAAGTACTTCGTTGGTTTCCTTTGTCCATAAAATTGTGTTGCCGTGCTTCTTTTCTAGCAAGAAGGTCCATTTGGGCGGAGTTGCGCTTGATCCTGCCGTGACGCGAATAGTGAAAACAATGCCATTTTCGGGATGCTTAAATGGTAACTCCACTGCTTTTCGTGCACGGATTGCCTCAGCTAGGGCAAATTTAAGATCTTCAGTTGTGGGAACTGCGCCCATTTTGAATAGCACTATCGTTTGCGTAATTTTTGCTGTTCGATTGGAAGATAGTGACATTAAGAAACTCCATTAGAGCGAGGTCTGATGTGCGGTAAGCCTCTAAAACCATTAAGACAGCAGTTTGTTAGGGAATTTTTCTCGTACTATGAAATCTGTAAAGAATCGGTAAAGCCTTCTTCACTTAGTTGTCAGTCGTGCCCAAGCTGAGATACTTAAGCAATGCAGAATCGTTCGCGAAATCTACTTAGATGCCGTTGCTTATGTGCCGGTCTCATTGTGCAGCTTTTTCTACCGCTGTCAGAAACTTTAGCTCAGTCTGAGGCAGCGATTTCTCCCTCTAAACAGCTGGAAAGTTCCATCGCTTCGTCTGCACCGTCTTCTGGATTTTCTTCGTCTTCAGCCTCTTCTTCGCCTACTGTATCTTCTTCGTCTTCAGCATCTTCTGCGGCCTCTGTATCTTTGTCATCGCTCAAAAAAACTGCCCGTGTTGTCAGTAGTTTGGTTGATCGGCCAAAGCGTCCATTGTTTGTGCCGTTGAAAGTCGAGCAATTGACCGAACCAACTAGAGAATTAGCGGAAGCTTTAGAGTTAATGCCGCTTTTGCGCGAAGTCAACGAACCTGGCGGAACCTTGAGCCCGGAGCGCAAGTCTGAAATTCGTCAGCAGATTTTAGAAACTGTTCTAGAGAGCTATTTTGATGTTGCCAGCGTCCAAGGTGAGGCTGAGAAAGAACGCGGTGATCTTGAAGCTCTTAGGCAGACGCTTATTGACAAACGTGACCACAGCATTGAAGTTAACAATGCCGTTAACTTTATAGCTTCAGGAACGCTCAACACTATCGGCTCGGTCCTGGGTTTCGCGAAAAACGCATTGCCATTTCCAGGTAACCTTAACCAAATGCTGTCTGGAGTTGTCTCTACCGGCATGTCAACTTATTCGTTGAAGCAGGCTTCTGGAGGTAAGACCAGAGGATCTGGTAGTCCGACTATAGTTGCTGAGCTTTTTGGCAGGCCAGTAGATCGCCGCACGACATATCCTGAAAGCGTGTGGCGGTTTCTACATAGCCGCTCACTTGATCACCCGGAATGCACTCGTGTGGAGCAGCTTGAGAAATACTGGATCAGTCGTGATTGGCTTGAACCGCACGGTTCGAAGAAAGAGCAAGCCAAGCTTGATCTTGTTTGCGGGGTGGAATCTGCGCGAAAAGCTATGACCATTGACGATTTGACTGATCAAATCAATATCATTTCAGATATCTCGGCTGTTTCGTCTTTGATGGCTCATCATCTTAGAGACTTGCTGAGAATGATTGATTCTGATGTGCTCAATTAGTTTTTCGAGCAAGTTTTTCTTAATCAAGTTTGCTTGATCAAGTTTGCGAAACGGTATTACTTGAAAATCTCAGCGAAGTCTTCGCCGATTGCTTTGTTGTTTGTGATTTGCTCCGGCTTACCTACTCTTTTGAACGAGCTTGGTACTCTGAAGTCGGCTGAGGTTGCTGCTTTCTTTTGTGCAGCCAAGACTTCAAATTCTTGAGTTACTGTACCGCCGTTGTTCAAAACCTTCATAGATATTGGTATGCCGGGGGCGACAGGAGCGCCAAAGCAGAGGCTAAGTACTTTTGTTGCAGCAGCTGGAACTTCTTTTGCTGGTATGGCAAATAGGTCGCCACTTTTGACCAGGAGTCTCTGCCACGTATGCTGAATTGTGTTTTTTGCCAAATTTTGTCCACTTAATTGATACTTTATACAAGATAGACCCTTAAGCTCTGATGGGGTTACTGCTCCAGGCTTTAAGCTGCTGGCATCCCCGGGCCGAAAGATCGCACAGGTACTATTGAAATTCGATTTGAAGTCTTTTGCTTCGCCTTCCCAGTAAAGTTTGTTTCTGGTGTGGCAAAGCTGGACGTGCCAAAGTGGTGGTCTCATTAAAAGAATTTGCGACTTCTCGTAGAGGTCTAGTTTAATTCCATCTTTGCTGTACAGCAATTCGGTGCGACCTAGCATCAAAGATTTTTGTTTGAGAAACAAAGCTTGTTCCGCCGCCTCTGCTGTCGTTCCACTGAGTAAGGCAACGGAGAGCAATAGCAGAAGCTGGCGTTGAAGTTGGTTTTGGAGCCGGATTCGGACGCTGAGTTGAATCAAGAGTTGAATCAAGAGTAAAAGTCGTGACCGAAAACGAAATCGAAAGCTATTTCGGACTGTCGAGTCCAGCTGGAAATTAGTCGGTTGTGTTTTCTTCAATTCAATCTCAAGGAGCCAAGTTAGTGACAGGGCCGCATTGCCATACTACCTTTTGATTATACTCTGACCAAGTGAAGGGCTTGTTTCAATGTTGTTGGTCGTTACTAATTCAACTTGATTCTTTGCGCGCCTAATTTGGGGATTCATTTTTGCTTAAGTGTGGCTTTAGTTTTGTGTGAGTATAGTCTTGGCTTTGTTTCAGTTTGGTTTTAACCTGGCTCGAAGCTCTGGGAGTAGAATAATGGAAGTGGATGTTTCTAAGGCTAACTGTTGTCGTAGTCAATGCTTCTAGCACATCGTAACTAGCACATCGTAACTAGCAAATTAATTCGATAGGGGATTGTCCGGCCTTAGTTTTGGTTCAGTCGAAAGAAGGTTTTTATGGTCGACCATTTTGCGGAAACCCTTCTAGAAACTCAGGATATGCTCAATAGTCCTGGAGTTGTATTGGCGATAGAGCCTACCAGCTTCTATTCTGGAAAAGCTCAGGTGCAGCCTTCACAGAGTGTTTTTTTTCAACACCTTGCAGAGTTTGCCCCAAGCCTGATCGAAGATGCGACGATAGCTGACTTGACTGCTTTGCACCGGATGGGTGTGGCCTGCCGACTGTGCGGGCAGTTTGCAATGGCGGAGAGTTTTTATCGGCGCGCGCTCAATTTAGTAGAAAGTGAGTCTGGCTGCCAATCTTTACCAGCTGCAAGTCACCGTAATTTCCTTGCGGGACTGTACTTTATGACAGGTCGTGAGGCGGAAAGTATTCCTTTGATAGAAGCTTCGCTGCACACCTACATCACCAAACTCGATGGTCATCACCTTTATACGCGACTAACTCACTTTGGACTAGCACTTGCTTTTGCGCGCATAGGTGATCATGATCGCGCCCAAGACCACTACATGCGTAGCGAATTGGGTGTTAGCTCTCGCCTTGAGGCCGTGGACGAATTGCGTTGGTCTGCCCTACCTCTAAAGCTTATGAGTCTTGCCGCCGTCAAGTTTGAGCAGGGCCGTCTTTATGAGAGTGTTGAACTGTTTCGCCATTGTGTCATTCATGAGGCTAATGAAGCTTGGCCTGGCAGTATTGTAGTTGCCAGAGCCCTGGGAAATTTAGCGACACTGTGCCGCTCTCAAGGACTAGATGCTGAAGCCGGGGAGTTTTTTCGAATGACCTTGAAAATGAAGGCTGATTTGATGGCGGAGAGCAATCCTGACTATCAAGTTACTCTGAAGCAGTATCAAGATTTTCTCAAGTCAACTGCTGAGCGCGGGGCTGAGTAGAAAGTTCTTGTGGAAGTTTCTAAGTTTTTACGGAAGCTGATTCTCTCTGGTATTAATTTAGCGATTTTTGTCGGATTTAACTTAACTATAGTCGACCAGTTTGTAATTTCTCTGCTGGGCCGAAATGACTGTGTGGCAGGTCTTTCGACGAATTTTAAGGTTGAACTTTTTTGCCGCAGATTAGTTCAATCTGTATTTAAGAATCCTCAAACGCCTTTGTGCGTGCGCAGTTTCTTTTCTAGGTCACGTAGTTGCCCTTCGACTTCGCCAAGGCGCCCGTGATACGTGTCTAGCTGAAACTTGTCTTGATCAACCCGAGGGCTAAGTGGGGTGGATTTCTCTCCACGTTCAATGAAGTCTTGCTCGGGACCTTTGTAGCTTTTCTCTTTTGCTACAAAGCCCCCTTTGCTTAAATTGTATTTGCATTCATCAATCGATTTAATCAAGTAGTGCCTTTCCTTGAGCAATTGATTGTATTGTCGATTGTATTGATCTCTGTCTTCACGCTCCAATCCATCTCTGTCTTTGAGTTGTTGTTCATAAATTCTGGTATCACTAGCGATCCCTTCGAAAAAGCAGACCGCGATCCAGGCGAGCCCAATAATCAAGGTAATCACGGCGTTCCCGAACATGAGAAGGGCATCCCAGATCCAGAGCAGGCCGATCTCAGACCACTGGCTCAGTACTTCCAACCATTCACTAGTGTGGTCTGTTTGCTTGTCGATTTCAAACAATTGATTGGTACATTCAGTGCACCACCAGCCGTGATTGTAGTGAATGTATTGATTCGTGCGGGTGGAATAGAGTCCGTGATGCTCGTTTGTCATAAGGCAATCTCTTAGTTTCGGGTTGAAACTGCCAAGACCTTAGAGCCAGTACCAAGGAAAGTACTTAGGAAATCAGGCTTAAGTTCGCGGCATGACTTTGACAATAGAGATTGTGCGCGGTGCTTTCACCGTGCAATTGCACAGTGTTTGATTCGTACGCTACAACTGATACCCAAAAGGAGAGAAACAAAAAAAAACAGGCTCCTCGAAAGGAACCTGTTTTCAATTCTGGGGGGCTCTCTGTCACTTATTCAGTCGATAGCCCCTAAACCCTTTCGGGGGAGATAGCCGCGCCCGCAACTATCTCCAGACCGTTATTTTTTGGTTAGCCGCACTTACTGTAGCCACAAGATTGACAGACATTACAGCCGTCAATTTTTAACCACTCAGCGCCACCACACTTGCCGCATGGAGCTTGCGCTCTAGCGCCATTTGAAGTTGCGCTGAACAATTCAGCGGAGGTAGATTGGCCTGCGCCGCTCACTTTTGGAGCAGTTTGTGATGCTGCATTTTGAATTGCAGCTGCCGGAACAGATCCGTGATTCAAAGCTGCTTCGGCGAGAGCTAACTCTTCATGGTCTTGGCTGTGATTTTTGCGATAGTGCTGAATGGCTTTGGCCAAGCCATCGCAAGGGGATTGCACCACTACAGCTTTGTCAGAGTCGGAGAATTTGAAGAAGGCAGGGTAGCCAGATTGAATGTTGACGAGCTGGTGCACAATTGTCATCTCTGCTTTGGAGCGCTCTTCTTCGCCAAACTCGGCAGCGTATTGCAAGAATGAAGAAGCTAAGCGACCGACGGCTTCGAATAATCCGGCTTCTACGGCGCCTGGTTTACCCATGCGGGCATAGACTTCAACCAGTTCGCCTGGATGGTTTTTCTCATGGTTCAAGCTCACGTGCAGGGTAGAGCCGCCATCAGGAGAGCCAACGCGCACTTTGTAGTTTTGACCAATAGTCTCGTCTACGTGAATGTTGCGGCGTTCTTGGTGACCGAGTTGAGCAAGCAAATCTGATTCGCGGTCGTAGTCGTTGCTAGCGATTTTTTCTACGGGTTGGGAAAGTCGGCTGCCATCCGGATAGAAGGTAATATCTTTGACACCAAGTTTCCAGGCCAGAATTACAGAGTCGTGCACTTCTTGTTCACTTGAATCTAATGGAATAGAACAAGTGTTAGAAACAGAGTTAAATACTTCAGGCATTTCGTTGGCGCCATCGTGAATGGCAGCGAGGTGCTTGATGTAGCCTTCAGGGCTGACTTCAACGCGAATTGGGAAGGCGTTTTGTACGGCTTCGGGTACTTCAGCGATACCACGGCAAGATTTGTGATTGTCGCGAATTTTCTTCATCAATACTTTTTGCGCATCTTCGCTTTCTGGCCAAGCACCATGCTTGATCATCAATTCTTTAAAGCCGGGAGCAACGAAGTCAACAAAGCGTGAACGCACTTTGCGTGAGAAGACAATGCCGTTATGTGGATCAACTCCCCAGCTAGTTTGCAGAGCCTGGGCTAGTGTTCCGGTAGGAGCATTGTTAGTTAAACAGCTATTGCGCACGCGCAATCCCTTTTTGTGAAAACGACTTCCTTCCCAAAGTGGGTAAACACCTCGATCTTTAGCCATTTCCACTGAGGCTTCTAGTGAAGCTTTGTTGTATTGGCGGAAGAGTTCTTCAGTGGCCTGATGGCTAATGGGCGAACCGAATTCCACGCCCAATCTCGAGAGGAACTCAGCAATGCCAGCGAATCCACCGCCGTTTCGTCTTTCTAAGCGAGCGGTCATATTTTGCAAGGGAATTGGATACCAGCTGACGTCAGATACGTTATCCATGAAACGCTGTTGAACGCGCACTACAGCTCGCATTGCTGACATATTGTAGCTACCATCTGGACTCCAGAAATCGGAGTGAGCAGCATGCAGTGAGGATAGATTGCAGTTGCCCATATAGGTACGGCCGTCTTTTCCTGGTCCAGCTGGCAAGAATTGCTCGCCGCATGGATTGCAGGTATTGAGATCGTAAGCATGATTGTTAGCGTTGCCAGCATTGATGGTTTCGTAGAAACCAATTCCAGGTTCGCCAGAATCTCTCATTCCTTCGACAACGCGTTGGAATACGTCAGGAGCGTAGAAGTAGCCGTGTGCTTTGACATATCTATCAGTAATTTCCACCATGGCATTGCTTAATTTGCGAGCCGCGTCAATTGCTTCTGGATGCTTTTTAATGTCGACTGAATACTCTTCATATGTAGGTTCTTTAGTGAGCTTGTTTACTGTCATCATGCCGCGAGCATCCAGCACAGGTTTGCGTGGATCGTAGACCGGGCCCGTCCAAGGTTGATTGTTGAAAGAGGCTGGGTAGAAACGTTTCGCTTCTACGGCTTCCATGAATCCAGGCATGGCCAAAATTGTCACGTTAGTGTTCTTGAGGTAATTTTGTCTGTCGATGTAGTTTGCGTATTGCTCGCCGTATTTTTGTTCGGCTAATTTGAGCAAGCGTTTTTTGTAAGTCATAGAATCTTCGCCAGATTCTTGTCTTAGTTCGCTGCGCAATTGCTTGTAGATTTGGGAAATGGTGGGTGGCGGAATCAATTTCTTCTTATCAATGAAGAAGAGAATATCTGGGTGATCGGAGTTGCGCAGTTCAATGAGAGCTCCACCGCGGCGTCCACCTTGGGCTACGGCTTCTACTGCTTTGGCGATGGTCTTTTCGTAGAAGCGGTCTGGACCAGAAGCAGCTGCTCCATTAGATATTATTGAAGCCCAGGGGCGGAGTGAGGAAGTGTTGAGACCCATTCCCATTGCCGCTTTGGCGGCCAATGCTTCAATGCGAGCAGCTTCTTGGATGCCTTCCAGGCTATCGGTGACAAAGGCCACTCCGCAGGCCGCTAAACAGCCTTTGCCGCGCAAGAAGGCTGAGAGGTGGCCCATGGCTACTTCGTGTTCTGAAAGATTGGTGATTTTTCCCTGAGTGACGGCATGGCGCAGTTCTTCAGAGCGCAACCAGATATCTTCTTCTTTCATGTTGGCAAGTTTGCCAAAGGCCCAATACTGAAGAACTTTTAGTGAAACTTCAGGGTCAGCGTTTATATTCGCTGGAGTGTTGGCCCAGAATCTCTGATTGCCAATATTGTCGGCGAAGACTTGAGTCCACTGTGCCACTTTGGGGTGGGCGATGGCGTCTGCCAAGGTTAGTTCAACTAGTTCAGCTGGCGTAAGTACATACTTTAGTTCGGCTAGTGCTACCGAGCCAGCCACTCTATGAATAATGTCGTTGACCCCTTCAATTGGTTGTCCGGTCAATGGATCTCTGTTGCCATACAAGCCAACTAGAGTCTCTTGGGTCGATTCCCAATAGCGGCTAGTGTAGTCCTCTTTAACTGGTATCACTGTGGTTGCTGGAGTGCTAGAGGTTTTCGCCGCGTTGGCGTGTGCTGTAGATGCTGTGTTTGTCATGCCTGTGGTGTTTGTCGTTGTTGACATAGAAACAGGCCTTGCTGCTGTTTTCTCTGTGGTGTTGTCGCTAGGAGAATCTTCTTTAGAGGAATTTTCTTTGTTCTCAACTGTCAGCA
>LNEX01000379.1 GCA_001464165.1 bacterium Ga0077546 | reverse complement strand
GAGCTTTAATGTTTTCGATTCAAAGCCACCGGTTAGCCAAGCTGGTAACTTGTACCATTCTTTGATTTTGTGATTGCCTGGTAGTAAGTCTTCAGAAAATACTATAGCGAATTTCTTAAAGCACCTTTCAAGTTAATTCGAAATGAGGATGGCCGCGATTACTACAGCGATTTCTGTGATTACTTGAAGGCAACCAATCAAGATGATTTACTTCCTGCTAAGTAAGGAATACTAAGGTTTTGGGGGCTCGGTCGCTTTCGGCTCTTCTGGAATCAAATGTGCTTGCCCTGACTCGGTTAAGTAGTTGCGAAATTCTTCTTTGTAATTGAAAGTGCCGACTGGTGATTGGTCGGTTGGTTTGAATTTGCTAATGGGGAACAGCACTACTTCAAGCTTCTTCGCTCTGCGCGTAAGTGGCTTGCCATCTTGGTTGTAGCGCATTTGTTTGCTATATTCTATTACTCTTTTGTTGGCCGGGTCGTGGGGTTCTGGTATAAGTTCTTGCAGTTCGCTGCGCTTTTCTGCTCGTAGGATTTTGTGTGATTCATCGTCAACTGTTATGGCTGTGTACTTAATTTCGCAGCGAAATTTTTCTGGTGTTGTTTCTAATACTTTGTATTCTTCAAAAATGTCAAAGTCAGTAGCGCCAATTGTTTTGACCTTAGCATAGTTAGGAATAATTACTGCGTCCCAGACTGTGCCTGTCTTATCTGCTTGCAGTCCGCGTATGCAAGGAGCTTTAATGTTTTCGATTCAAAGCCACCGGTTAGCCAAGCTGGTAACTTGTACCATTCTTTGATTTTGTGATTGCCTGGTAGTAAGTCTTCAGAAAAGGTTGAACCGATGCGGAACTTGTCTTGTACTGGTGTTGCGCGTTCTTCAATGCCACCAATGAGGATTTGACCTCGTGCTGGTTGGGTCAAACAGCTCAGTGAGCTAATTGTACAAACACATGCAACAGTAGAGAAAATACCAAGGAAAGAATAGATATGAAAATTACTAGTATTACTAAGAGTCCTAAACAGTTTCGACGGTGCTAGTTTTTTCAATTTTTTATTGGATTGTTTTTGGGGCGCAGGGCTTTTAGATTATAGCGGTCTAGATCATTTGATACAGGTGCAATATTTGAGCTCACCAGCGACCTTGACGAATAAGTATCCTTTTCCCTATATATTTTAATCTTGGCTACCTTGATAATCTCATCTGTAGAGACTCCAGATAAATGCCACGCCTCGCCAGCGGGGCATTTATTGTCTCTAGAGATTTAAGCGTAAAGCTTAAACGCAGAAGCGCCAGCTGCAGCTGGCGCTTCTTTCACACGCGTATCGCTTGGAGTTACTATCAATCTAGTTATAGACAGCGACTAGCTGTTGCGTTGGTGGTGACCATGGCCACGCTTCTTGCCGCCCCAACTAGCTCGCATCTCTTTCATCTGCTTGCGCTGATCGGCAGTGAGGTTCTCGTTGAAGTCTATGCGGAACGCCAGCATTGAGTTTGCTAGATCATTTGATAATGCATTGATCTTGTCTTGCTCTGATTGCACAGCAACTTTGTCGATTTTGTCGCTTGAGAGTAGGTTACCGAGAGCTTTGCGATGGCTCTTTAGCTCTTCACGTTTGGGCGAAATTGAAGCTTTGAGGCTGGTTTTTAGTTCAGTCATTTTGGTCTTTTGTGCTTCGGTTAGATTGAGAGCTTCAAGCTTGCTTCCTTTCTTATGCTCGCCTCTCTTGTGCCCGCCGCCTTCGTGTCTTCCTGCCTTGCAGGAATGTTCGCTCTTAACCTCGGTCTTGATTTCATTTTCACCTTTGGTATCACTGCCTTGAGCGAGTGCTGGCATTAGGGCAGTGACTAAAGATAGGCACAGTGTGCTGAAGGCAATAGATTTTTTCATTGCTCTGGTTCCTTGTTCATTTTGTTTTATTGGTGATAGGCAAATCGAATTTTAGTTTTCTTCAATTGCCTCTTACTTACTGTTAAACGTCGGCAAGCTCCAAAAAGTTCAAAGAAAAATGGGAAAAATGCAAATTTATAGATTAAAAAATCAGTTTCCTGCTCAGTGGCTCAATTTGAGATGGCCTTGTGTTATATGATTCCTAGACTTTCTTAAGTTTGTGAGCTTGTATTCAGACGCTATTTTGCAAGCTAATCTTTGAATTTTGTCTTTAGGGCATAAAAATTCGCTCTTAGATCACGAGGAAGAGAAACAAAATTTGGACGAATTTGTCTTCTACTACAACACAATTGGCAAAGATGGCATGCTCGAATCCGAGCTCGAAGTTGGCACTATCGATGACTACGAGACCGCTTCCAGTCTAGCTTTGCCCGGAGAGAGGGTGCTTGATCTCGCTTGTGGCTTTGGCCGCATCACTTCGTATCTTATGAAGCTTGGTGTCGATGCCTATGGTATAGACATTAGCCCTGTTCTAATTGAAGCGGCAGTTAGAGATGCCAAAGAATCTCAGCTGCCTGACAATTCATATAAGGTTGGAGACATGAGAGTTCTACCCTACGAATCTCACTATTTTGACAAAGTGCTGTGTTTCTGGAATAGCTTTACCCATATGCTCACACGAGACGATCAACTCGCTTGTATGAAGGAGATATTTAGAGTTTTGAAGCCAGCCGGATACTCTTACTTGGTTTTGCCTGATACTGAGGCGGAGCCCTGGAAAACGCAGCTTCTCAGTGCCACGGATCAAATAGTAACCTGGTACCGGCCTTTTGCCGGGCACGAGGAGCCTTTGAAGATTAGGTCATTTGCGCATACTAAGGAAACTATTAGTGAGATTGCTGAGCAGTCTGGATTTAAGCAATTTAAAATCGAGTGCAGACCACTAAATAGCAGAAGCCGTATGGTTGTTCATCTCTTTAAGTAGGCTAGTTGAACTTCCAAAGAAACCGAAAGAGCTTGTATCCTACGTGAACTCACCATTCCTCTAGACTTAGTTTGCCCATAGACTGAGCGCGTCTAGGCATAGCGCCTCTAGGCTGAGCTTGCATTACTATGCAAAGCAAGAATGAGCACCGAGATAGAGATCAGATAGGTAAAAAAATTGGCCATAGCACTAATCTCAGCGCACAAATTACAATTGCTGTTGGCCGGAGAAATCTCAGGGGCAATGTTGTCGCCGCTTGTGGTTGATGCTCGTCCCGAGAATGAGTATGAAGCAGGGCATATTCCGACTGCAGTGCGCATTGGTTGGGAAGATTGGAATGCCAAGCCAGTGCTCAAGGCGTTGGGCCTCAGTCTGGACCTCTGGGAGCCGGGTTATTGGGGTGCACTCGATAACGGTCGACTAGAAGAATTTGCCGGCCGCCTGGCTAAGCTCGGGCTCTCTAACCATCGACCGGTGGTGGTTTATGCCGATTCTCTCGCTTCTAAGGGCCGAGAGGGACGCATTGCCTGGATGCTACTTTATATGGGGTTGCAAAACGTCTCATTGTTAGATGGCGGCTGGCGGGCCTGGCTCGATGCCGGTGGCGCCTTTGATCGCCTAGAGAGCCGAGTTGAGCGAGGTAGTTTTAGCTTGCAGCTGGATAGCCGCAGGCGCGTGAGCACAGGAACTTTAGCCAGAGTTTGTGGCCGTGGAAAAATGCCAACTTCTGTGGATACTCGAAGCCTGAGTGAGTTTCAGGGTGATTCGTTTGATTATCAACCGCGCAAAGGTCACTTGCCTAAGGCCGTTCAGCTTTCATATGAGAGTCTATTTGAAGACTCTGGTGCCTATGCCGGCCGCGAGAAATTCCTTTCGCTACTTGACCCACGAGTGTTATCAGATCCAAATCTAATAACCTACTGTGAGGTCGGTGTGCGCGCTTCTACCTATGCTCTCTTGTTGGAGGCATACACGGGCAGAGTGCTTCCTGTTTATGACGCCTCAATAATGGAGTGGGGCGCCGACAAAGCATTACCCCTGCTGAAAGAATAGACAGTTATTTCAACTAGTGGCAGACGTTAATGCCACGTTTGGCTAAATACTTCTGATGATATTCTTCGGCGTCATAAAACGGCTTTGCTTCAGCCACTTCGGTGACGATTGGGTCTCTAAAAGTACCAGCTTTGTTCAGAGCTGCAATTGCTTCTTTCGCTTGCTGCTCTTGCTCGGCTGAGTGGAAGTAGATAGCTGATCTGTACTGGCTACCATGATCGGGGCCCTGCCGATTAAGAGTTGTGGGGTCGTGCATCTCAAAGAATTTCTTCAAGAGTTGCCCGTAGCTAATCACCGCCGGGTCGAAAGTTACTTCTACAACTTCGGCGTGACCAGTTTGTTTGCCACATACTTGTTCGTAGGTGGGGTTTTCAGTGTGACCACCGCTGTAGCCGACTTTAGTCTCGGTGACGCCTTTGGTCTGGCGGAAATTCTCCTCTACACCCCAGAAACAACCGGCACCAAATGTTGCCTTTTCCATTTCTAGCTTCTCCCTATTTTCTTAGTTAGACAACTTCGGCATCTACAACATCGTCGTTGCTTGTGCTTGATTTGCTGCCAGAGCTAGAAGCGCTTGAAGAACCGCTCGCACCACTAGTAGCACCAGAGCTAGCGCTTGAAGCTCCGCTAGATCCTCCGCCAGCGGTAGCGCCAACTGGTTCTCGGTTCTTCGCTTCAGCTTCTTGTTGCATTGCCATTAATTGACTACGTAGGGCCTCAATAGCCGTTTTTAGAGCGTCATTGCTGACGTTGTCCTTGACTTTCTGACGCAATTCAGTAATCAGGGTTTCAGCTTTGTTTTTGTTCTCAGAGCTATTGCTAGCACCAAAATCAGCGACATGCTTTTCTACAGCGTAAATCAATGCATCAGCATCGTTGCGCATGTCGGCTTTCTCTTTTGCTTTCTCGTCGTCTTTGGCGTGAGACTCAGCTTCTTTAACCATGCGATCAATATCTTCTTTGGTCAAGTTGGTTGTGGCAGTAATGGTGATCTTCTGTTCTTTACCTGTGGTCTGGTCTTTAGCCGTCACGGAGACAATACCATTGGCATCAATATCGAATGATACTTCAATTTTGGCCTGTCCCCTGCGTCCTGGTGCTATACCATCAAGAATGAAGTTGCCCAGCATCTTGTTGTCGCGAGCCATTGCTCTTTCGCCTTGGAAGACCTGGACATCAACGTTTGGTTGATTGTCTTCAGCGGTGGAGAAGATTTGCGATTTGTGGCAAGGAATAGTTGTGTTCTTTTCGACTAGTTTAGTGAAGACACCACCCATGGTCTCAATGCCAAGCGATAGTGGAGTGACATCGAGCAATACAATCCAGCCTGCACAGCAGCACCAATTGCTACCACTTCATCAGGGTTAACGCTTTGGTTTGGTTCCTTGCCACCGGTTAGGCTCTTAACTAAGTCTTTGACCGCAGGTATACGAGTAGAACCGCCAACCAATACAACTTCTTCAATATTGTCGTAAGTCAATTTTGCATCAGCCAAGGCTTGCTCAACTGGCTTTTTGCAACGAGCAACAAGGTCTCTAGTTAGCTCGTTGAAGCGTGAGCGGGTTAGCTTCATGTCGAGGTGCTTAGGACCTGTTTCATTGGCTGTGACGAAAGGCAGAGAGATGCTGGTTTCAGTTACTGAAGAGAGTTCAATTTTGGCCTTCTCGGAAGCTTCCATAAGTCTTTGTAATGCTTGTGGATCTTTGCGCAGGTCAATTCCTTCAGCTTGTTTGAACTCGTTAGCGAGCCATTCGACCTGAAGTAGACTTGACTTCAAAAAGACCATCGCCAACTTCTAGAACTGATACGTCGAAGGTGCCACCGCCAAGGTCGAAGACTAGAATTGTTTCGTTCTTCTTGCGGTCTAAGCCGTATGCCAAAGCTGCTGCGGTTGGCTCGTTGATGATGCGAAGAACTTCAAGGCCCGCGATTTGCCCAGCATTTTTAGTGGCCTGACGCTGTGAGTCATTAAAGTAAGCAGGAACGGTGATAACTGCTCCGGTTACTTTTTCGCCCAAATATTTTTCAGCATCTTCTTTGAGCTTACGCAAAATCATGGCCGAAATTTCTTCCGGGCTATAGTCTTTTCCGCCCATGGCAACTTTACAACCGCCTTCTGGGCCTTCCTTTACTTTGTAGGAAATGTTTTGCAGTTCAGATGCTACTTCAGAGTAGTGTCTGCCCATGAAGCGCTTTATTGAGTAAACAGTGTTTTGGGGATTGACCACGGCCTGACGCCGCGCCAATTGGCCAACTAGCCTTTCCCCTCCCTTGCTCATGGCAACAACTGATGGTGTAGTCCGCGCTCCTTCAGTATTGGCAATTACGGTTGGCTGTCCGCCTTCCATTACCGCTACTACAGAGTTGGTGGTGCCTAAGTCGATTCCTACTGCCTTGCCCATTGCTCTAACTCCGTTTTGTGACCTTGAAAAACAATTTGGCCCCACTTATTCAGCGTGCCTCTAATGTCAGCCTATTGAACTCCGGCGCTTAACTGCCAATTCTCTAGTTTTCTTTAATCATCGTCGTTGCTCTTTGTCTCATTAGCGCCTTCACCTAGATTCGCCGCGGCAACTTTTGCGACAATTTAGAGATGTCAAATTTTGTCTCCATATCAGCGTTTGTCTCTTGCTTGGCAGCCCTCATCCTAAGTGTGGTCGTAATTCTGGCGCCAGTGGCAGAGGCTGCCTCATATGCCCCAAAGAAGACTATTATTGCTGACCCAGTAAATCGCCAAACCACGCCGGCAGCTAAAGAAATAACCGACCCCACTAGCCAGGTTGTTTTTGCTCCCGGGTTAGAAGTGACATTTCATATCTTTGATGGCCTAGACACCCAGTGGCGTCTGGTTGGCAACTATGACTTCATGGCTCGCATTGAAGAATCAGGCCGCGATGGCTACATATACGAATGGCAGATGAGTGAACCGGCTGATGCCTCAGGCTCAAGGCGCGTAGAACCTGGAGATATGCATCATTCCCGCAAAGTCAGTTTGTTTTATCCGAAACATGAGACTACAACCCTGGTCGGTTACAACAATGCTTTGCGTATTTCAGATGATCTCTTTCGAGACCTAAAGAACGGCAAGCGCTCAGAGTTTGCTCTGGATGGCCCTGAGAGCGTCATGGTGCTGCATCAAGAGACAGTGCCGATGCCCCATTACATTACTGGCCATGGTGAAGAGTCAGTCAATATGCGCATTGACGGCAAAGACTTGCCAGTGCGCTGTATCAAGGCTGTTTGTGATAATGGTTGGACCTATTGGATTTTGGATAACCCTCGCTTTCCCCTCATGGTTCAGGGTAATGCTCCCTTTCGCTGGGTGGCATCCCTTGGCCATGCCTATGGCGAAAGTGACGCGAATAAAGAAGCCAAGAATATCTTCGACCAGTTGAAAGATGGCGGTGTAGCCACTTCTTATCTCATTTTGTTTGATTTTGATTCGGCTAAATTGCGCGATTCGTCTAAGGCTATACTGCGCTCTCTAAGTCATTACATTGCTAGTGACTCTAAATTACGGTTGCAAGTGGAAGGCCATACCTGCACTATAGGCAGCTATAACTACAATATGAGCTTGTCGCAGCGTCGCGCTGAATCTGTAAAGCGTTACCTGACAGACAGTTGCGGTATATCACCTGCGCGCCTTAAGGCTCTGGGCTTTGGCTTCACAAAACCAGAGAAACCCAATACCAACGAGGCTAACCGGGCTCGCAATCGGCGAGTGATATTTCGTCAGTTCTAATAGCTTCGTATTTTCCCCACTGACCTGGCTGAGGCTTGGCATTATTGTATAGATCTCTTTACTAGTTATATGAGATTTATTGATGCCCCTAGAAAGTAGTTCAGGTCTGCCAGTTCTCGATTCAGCAGTAAAGGCTGAGAGCTTGAGACTGCCTGCTTCTGCCTCTGAAGAATCGATTGGGGCTAAGATTCTGCGTGAATTTGATTTAGTAGGCTCCGTTGGTTCTGGCTTAGCCGCTGAGGCCAAGCGGGCTGTTGAGAATCCTGGTGA
>LNEX01000378.1 GCA_001464165.1 bacterium Ga0077546 | reverse complement strand
GCACCAGTGATGCCACCAAGAAAAAAGGCAGTGGCTTAGGCCTATCAATTGCAAAGGCGTTGACTGAACTTCATGGTGGCAGAATAGCCGTGGCTAGTGAAGTGGGCAAAGGCACATCGTTTTATGTGCGCTTGCCGAAAGCTGGAAAGGGTAGCTAATTGTCTAAACCGAGTTGGCGCGCGTTCTCAAACAAGTTCAGAATTCAAACAAGTCGGCATCTGGGTCTGCTTGGCCGCTGAGGTGAGCGGTCAGAAGTTCTGCAGCGATACTGCTGTAGGTAATGCCGTTGCCGCCGAACGACATTATTGAAAAGCAGTTCTTCATGCCGGGAATTTCACCGATTGTAGGTAGACCTGTTTTGCTGGCTCCAAATGAGCCACACCAAGCAAACTCGGCAGTTGGATTGAGGTTCGGAAACAAAGTGCTTAGCTTTTTTTCTAATTTGGATGTTTTACTTGTCAGCAAGGCGTCGCGCTTTTCTTCGTTTTCAAAGTCTTCATCCTCGCCGCCGCAAATTACCCGACCGTCTTCAGTAGTGCGAACATAGAGATATGGATCTGACGCTTCCCAGATCAAGCATTTTTTTGGCCAGAGTTTAGTTGGTTGGGGTTGAGTGGCAATGACGTATGTCGAGTGAATGGTGTTGCTAGTACTCACGCAAGACGGTATCTCGTATCCAGATGCATAGATTACATATCGAGCTGACAATGTTGGACCTTCTTTGGTTCGTATTCTAATTACTCCCCGTCTCCCAAACTCAATGTCTCCGGCTGTTGCCGGTGCAAATATCTTGCTGCCATTCTGCACGGCATCAAGCAAAAAGCCACCAGCCAATTGAAGAGGATTAACAGTCAAATTGCCGTAAGATTGAAGAGCGGCATTACGCCTGATACTGAAATTGTCAAATAGTGATGTGCGAGTGTGATAGTCGGTATATAACCCAATAGTGTTTCTCAGCTGACATTCTTGCTTGAGAGCTTCAGCATTGAGCATATTGCCAGCTATATACAGTGACGTTTCTTGTCGCAGACTGCAGTCGATTTTTAGTGATTGTATTTTTGCAGCGAGGCTGTCCAATGCTAGTTTTGACCGTCGCCAGGCACGCACAGCCTTGGGCTCTCCTATTTGATTGCGCAACTTGATCAGCGGTTGATCAATCTCGTATTGAAGTAGGGCCGTTGTTGCAGAAGTCGCGCCCTTCAACGGCCCGCGCCGGTCGAGTAGAATTAGTGAGAAACCGGCTGCACTGAGCTGACTGGCTGCCATGGCACCTGTAATGCCAGCGCCGATGACTACAACGTCAGCCTTTTGATCTTTGGTCAGCTTCTCGGTGGATATTGTTGGCACGCGCATTGAGCGCCAGAGTGTTTTGCCTGTGCGCAAATTTTTATCGTCAGTAAGCACTTTGTTTTCACCGGTATGTTCAGGGGGCGGGTGACCCTCGCATGGACTAAGCTGAGTGGCAAAAGTTCCAATGCCTCTCTGATTCTTGCGCAATCGCAATTTCGCTTGTGTTTTTCATTGGCTCCACTTCTTCACCAGCTCTTGGCCCACTGCAATCATTCTCGCTTGGCTCAAGCTTGCATACTCTGCCAGCTCACCTTCAAAGGTCATACTTAGTTCTGCGATTACCTCTTCTGGTGTTTGCTCCGATTGCAGCAGATTCAGCAGTTTCCTTTGATATCGCAGAATTTCAGCCTGGGCGCCGCTTGGACTGCATTCGGTGCCTTTGTTTACGCTGCCTTCCGAAAGCTCAACCAGAGTAAGAAGCTTCTGTGCAATATCCAGTGCCTTTTCACCTGCGCCAATTTGCTTTAGCGTGTGCTGTTCAATTTGCTGTGCTATAGCTCGGTAGTCGTCTCTAAAGCGAGCTTGCTGCTCGGCCGTGGGCATGGTTCCGCCGATGCGCTCTAATATGACGGCTTCAACATTGGGGCAGTTGGCCAACACCAGAGGCAATAGGGCGAGCACCTCGTCTGGAACTTCATTGTCATGGGTATCTCGACGAATTTGCTCTTGTTGTGACGTGCTCCACGAACCGCCTGAGATATGGAGCTCGCGAACTCTATCTAGTAGATAGGTTCCCAGTAGTTCTTCTGCGGATAGGCCGAAGTTTTCCATTTGGCAATAAAGGTTGTGCAGATCTAATAGAACGAAGCCGTCAAATGGTTTTAGTAGCTCGTCTAAGAAGCGACCTTGCTGCCTGGCATCGCGTTTGTTGAATGCTAGAGCAAGGTTCTCTAAACCGATTCTTCCTCCTGTAGTTTGTGCTAGTTTCACTAATTTAAATTGTCCCGCTTCTATAGCAGCGGCGGTGAATGGTACTGGCAGTGGTGCACCTTGTTGCAGCTGCCCTATTCGTGAGTAACCAAAGTGCTCAGAAAAGTGAACAAACTTTCGCTTATCTAACTCACGTTCAAGGCTTTTTATCCATTTGGTGTCAACGTCTGTCCATTCGGCACTAAGTGGCGAGAAGTTGACACCATGGCCATACAAGCTATCGGCAGAGCTGTAAAAATCTAGAAGCTCGTTAGCCCATTCAGGCATAGCCGGAGCCGCCCAGCCGATATCAGGGCTCCACTCTAATATTTCTACTTCGTCATTGCTGAACAACGGTAATGTGGCCGCTAAGAAATCTTCCTGCAGCATCAGTGATAGGCCTAGCTTCGGTTTAGGTCTCGCCCCTGGCCTTGGTTTCGGTGCAGGTATAATTCTAGATTTTGCGATTAGCGTCTCTCCAGAGCCTAGAGCAGTTTAGCTTAGGGGGAGAAAGAGTGCAAAATGGCAAAATTAACCTGCCCGTGCGTATATACCACAGTGTGTAACTGAGCAAAAAGCTTCATTATCAAGGCTCCAAGGTGACCCCCGACCCAAACCTACACCTAGCGAGCTAACTTGGAAAGCCGGAAGTCAGACCGTTTGAGGAAACTCATTCGAGCTTTGGTCTATTTCTTGCGAGTGCCGCTCAAGCTGATGTCGCCAAAGCCGACGCTCCCGGTCGCCGCCCTCATGGGCAAAAGTCTATGCACGTTGCACACCCAACACAAACTATGCAGCGATTTCTCTCAGGTATCGCAGAGACTGCCGATGGAGCCAAGCCGAATCAAGTGCTGGCTATTAGAGAAAATTTTACCGTTCCACTCAATCACTCGTATCTAAACCATGAGCTGGTCCTGAAGTCGCTGGAAGCGAAGAACCCGACTTTCAAAAAGAATACTGCTGCCGATGGCAGCGAGAATCTGACCGAAGTTAGCGGTGTTAAGCTTAGCTTTCACACTTTTGGCCGCGATCAAAAGCTTGACGTTAGAAGTATTGCCATTAACAAAGAGCCTGGCGGCAGAACGCACTATCAACTACAGGTAGATAATCCATTGCCGCCTGAGGTGGAAAAGGTCTTCAACTCACCTAGCACTTTACCGCTGAATTTTTCGGTTGATTCCAGAGGCCGAGTTGCTTATCCCCGTGACAGTGAAGTGTTGCATTCGCTCTCTCAAAGTGTCGATACAACCTTGCCCGGGTTGGTGTTGCGCGATGCCCTCACTGATGCTGGCGATGTTGCTAAGTTTATCGAGAGTAACCCCGCCTGGGTCAAAAATATCATGGCGCCCTTCATGTCGAGGTTCGGCACTTATCTAAAAAGCGATTTTGATCCTAGTGTTGTGCTCAATACTGTTCAGCCTGACAAAACGCCTCCGGCTGGTAAGTCAGACCAGCCCCAGCCAGCTGCAAAAAATATCATTCCCGATACTGCTCCCGATACCGCTAAGCCTCGATCAGCTGAAGCATTGCCTGCAAGCGATGCTTCAATCTTCAAGATAAAAGGACCCGGCGATTATGTCGAGACCATGCAGATAGAAGGTCGTAGGCGCAGTTTTAATGTGCACGTCCCCCCCAGTTATGACGCTGATAAGCCAATGCCCATGATGATTTTGGCGGCTGGAATGTCACAACGCGGCAAAGATGTTGAGGAGATGTTTGAGGCCAATAAGCTGGCGGACAAAGAAGGATTTATCGCAGTCTATCCTGATTCGGTTAATTGGTTTGATGTAAAAGACCTGCGCACTTGGGAGAGCGGCAACGGGCTGGTACTGCCTGGGCAGAAGGCCGGTGATGTCAAATTTATGGGTGACATTATCGAGGCGGTTAAGAAGCAGGCAAATATTGACCCGCAGCGCATCCACATGGCTGGCATGTCTAACGGTGGTATGCTCACTTACTCTACCGCTGCCGCACTGTCAGGCACGCTTGCTAGTATCGGCATTTTGAGCTCGACAATGAGTGGTAAAGAACCAGCACCAAAACAGCCACTTTCAATGATTAATATTCATGGCACCGCTGACAGAATTATTCCTTACAATGGCATGACTGATACTCCGCCGGTTTTGACCGATGTTGGCGTACCGTTGTTTCAACCTGCGCATTTTGGCACTGACTACTACCGCAAGCTAGCCGGTATCACCGCTGAACCGATAGTAGTTAAAAACGGCATTGAAACTATTGAGCGGTCAACTAATCCGGCAAACGGCACGGCAGTCGAACATATTACTCTTGCTGGTGTCGATCACTTCCTCGACAATCCGGCCCATAGATTGCAGCAAGTTTGGGATTTCTTTGAAGCACACCCTCGGCCGACACCGCCTAAACCAAGTGACAATGTTGCTGTAAAAACTAGCGTGCCGGTGGAAGAATTAACTACAGTCAAGCAATTGCAGGCTGCCATAAAGAAGCGCGGTGTTGCTGGTATTGAGCAAGATGTGGATAACATTTTTGATGCGGCTCTGACGATTTCAGACGGCTCAATTAGTCCTTCTCGAATCTTCGACAAGATAACTAAATCTACCCATGTGGCCTTTAACGATCCAGTAAACAAGTTTATCCAAAACACCACGTTGATTTCAAAGAAGAATGACACTATCACTATTGATCGCAAGTTGAAGGCAGATATTCCTTTGCAAGTAGAATTTGGAGTTGGTGCTCTCAAGTCAATTGAAATAGGCAAAACCTCTTTTGATCTCGCCAAAGCTAATGGTTACCCAGAGCTGAGAAACATCAATGGCATCACATTGCACGCCCAAGTGGGTGGCTACAATCTTGACAGCAAAATTCAAGGTATAACAGAGTTGCCCGATGGTCCAAATGGTGCCAACGGTCGCATCTATCGTGCCACCATGGAAAACCCATTGCCTGGCTGGATGCGCACAGTGTTGCTCTCACCAGGACAGTTTAACGTTGATCTTAAATTCGATCCTAGTGGCAATCCAGCAGTCGTTAATCGCATTCAAACACAAAGGCAATTGCTGGGCAAGAATCCATTTGTCAGTGGTATAGCAGAAGAAGCTCAAGACGTTGCAAACCTATACCACCGCCCAAGTTGGCTGAATGGTTTAACTGTTGCTTCTGATGTTGGTATTACCGGCGGATTGACCTATGCTGCTTACCGCTTTGGTGGTGCCAGAGCCAAACTAGCAGGCACAATCGGTTTTATAGCCGCACCGATGGTGATAGATCTTATTCGCCGGAATATTTCGTAGAGTCGCTGTGATTTAAGCCATAGGTTAGCCTATTCCGCTTAACCCATGCCGCAACCTAGGCAAATCTTTTCTTTGCGAAAGAGAATTTTGGGATCATCAGTACCCATGAGCTTTGCAAACTGGGCTTGAACCTTGTCGGCCTTACTGGGCTCATTGTGGGTGCGATAAAAATTGATGAGATTGCGGAAGGCGTCTTTCTTCATTACTAGAGTAATTGCTTCTTTGTCTAACGCCTTAAGGGCTGACTCCTTTAATTCGGCCGCGTGCTTTGGTGAAGCTAATTCTTGTTCGGACCATTGAGAATAGATGGCAGATTGTCTCAATGGGTCTGTGCTTGTCTTTAAGGCTAGTGCCCAGGCGCGTCCACTAGCAGGTAGCGCGCCTAGATTATAAAATTGCCGGGCAAGGCCTTCTGCCTTAACACTTAGTGTCGTAGCGCCTGTTGTCGGTGTGGTTGGTGCTGCTTTTTCAAGCTCGGCCAACTGCTTATTTAGCGACTCAATTGTTTGACTGCGCAGAACCTTTTGCTCGCTGTTGCCGTTGGCTTGCTGGGCTAACGCTGTGGGTTCGGCGCTGGCAGCTGCCAGAACAAGAAGCGACATTAGAGAGTGGGGGAGGATGTTGGTTTTCACTTTTCGCCTTAACTCAAGTGATTCTCATAGGCGTAGCGCACAAGAGCCGCCCGAGTACTTAGGTTTAGTTTCTTTCTCAGTCTCGATACATGCACTTCGGTGGTGCCTTCTGTTAT
>LNEX01000377.1 GCA_001464165.1 bacterium Ga0077546 | reverse complement strand
TTATGGGCCGAAAGCCAGAGGATATAGTTAATATTCCTCGCTTGCCAGCATTTCTGGGCATTGGCAGCACCAAATTAGACAAGTCGCAGAAAGCACAGCTACTTCCCGACTTTAGCGTCGAGCCAGCTCCTCTTGCGTCGTATTTGCAAAAGGCTATGGACCAGCGCCTAGAGCTTAAAAGCGTGGAACAGCGCATCAAACTAAACAAAGCCCAAATGCGCACAGCCATAGCCAATGTTGTACCCAACCCATCAGTCACCTTTGGTAACTCAGTGTCGGGTAACGCCCCCACGGGCCCCAAAGTCAGCTCAGTATTTTTCGCAGTAATGGCTGAATCGCCCATCACCAACTGGAATCAGGGCGAAATTTATCGACTGAAGGCCACCGCTAATCAATTGAAGTATGAGATGGGCGCCCAGAAGAACATCATAACGGCTCAGGTTTCATCGGCCTATAACAACGTGCTAGCCGCCAGGCAGAAGCTGAAGGTTTATCAAGAGCATATTCTGTCTGATTCGTACGAAGTAGCAAGACTGGCAAGACGCAGTTATGAAGTAGGTCAATCAGACATTACAGCCACATTGCTAGTGCAACAAGCAAACGTCGCAGTGCGCAGTCAATACCTAGATGCCGTGCGGGCCTACCAAGAAGCCTACACAGATTTAGAGCAGTCTTGTGGCCGGCCGCTCGAAATTAGGCTATAACGGACGATTTAGAACTTAGCCCTAGAGTTTAGTCTTAGAGTTTAGTCTTAGAGTTTAGTCTTAGAACTTAGCTGTCGGCGGGGTTACAAGCGGTATACGCAAGACAAAATCGTTGAGATTGTTGGCCGCGGTGTATCCATTCAGGGTGTTCTCGGCGCGCCCTTGACCAAGCGCCATTGTCAGAGGCAAAGCAATCATCGGAGCCAGGGTATTAGCGGCATCGACTGCAATCATTGCAGTTATGGCCTTTCTAGTGATACCGCCCTCGGTGCCAGCCAAGGTTGACGCCGGCAACTTTAAAGCCGCTTGGCTCGGACCGCTGAACATACGGGCCTTGGGTTGACCTGAAAGAGCTGATTGTGATTGGCCAGATTGAGACTGAGCCAGTTGCGAAAGCGCAAAAGTAGCACTAGAAGCATCACAAACAGTAGTGCCACTTTCAGGAGAAAGCTTGACGTCACTAGCCGGAGCGCTAAAGCGATAGCAGTAGGGAGAAACAATATTTTTGACATTGGCCAAGGCCAAGGTTCTTGTTTGACCCGGCAAAGTATCGATAGACAAGCTATTAGAAGTAATTGTTGAAATACGGCCAACATAAGTGTTGCCATCAGCAGCTTCAACAGTTTCGCTAATACGATTGCGGCGAAGATTCTTCAAATAATCGCCACCATTGAAATATACAAGGCCATCTAATCTAGCGCTGGTTGCGCCAGCTCCAAGATCTAGCCTGATCAAAGTGCCAGTTAATACAGTGTGCCTATCAAAGAGCCACTCTGGCACGGCTCCAACTTCAACAAGTTGACCATTGACTGAAATTTGCCCATCTGGCAATAACATTGAACCAATACTAGCAACAGGCAAGGCCAACGAAACCTGCACAGGCTTGCCATCGGCTTGCTTAATCTCTACAGTCGACGCCAGTGCAGCGAGACTAGAAAACTGCAAATTAAGAGCCAGTGCGAGAGCAACATAGAGAGAAGTTTTCTTCATTTTTCCTAGCCTCGACAAAATCGGCCATTGAGCCCTTAACCAGCCAGTATTTTAGACCAAAAGCCACTGAATTGTGCGTTTCGAGGCAATTATTAAAGGAGTTGACCAAGACATCCCTCAGGGAACCTGCCTCTCCTAATTTCGTCTCATATTACAGTCGTTCAAAAACGCGGCAATTGCCGAGTTGGTGACAGCGAAATGGTTAAAGTGTTCTCTGATGGGGGCCAGTAATGTTATGAACTTGCAATGCTTTTATAAACTTTTCTCAAACTGTAAGTTCTTCAAGCTGATGCCCTGCCAACAACAAAACTCGGATCAAACCGTTCTTGCTGCGCGCACAAAAGAAGAGCACGGCGAGATGTCCGCTCAAGACTCATGCCAAAACGGCGTATGCAGCTTAAGTAGTTGGAAGCCCAGCAAATCAGCCTGAGGCAACAGCAACTTTTTTCAAACTATTTAGAGAGCCCAGAGATGTTCATCATATTCTCAAATGACTTACACATAGCAAAGTAGCACTGGCAGGCGGACTCCTCTAGACTCTTTCGATCAAGAATCGTGACCTTTCCCCGCACGTACGTAATCAACTTAGCCCTAAGTAGAGCACCAGCGGCAATATTCACACCCGTGCGTGATACACCTAGCATGCTGGCGAGAAAACCTTGAGTGGCAGTAAAGTTATCGCTATCACAGCGGTCGTGAGTGAGCAACAACCAGCGAGCATAACGTTTTTCAATTGAGTGACTGCGATTGCAGCCTATCGTCAGTGCTACTTGTTCAAACATAGCAACAGCGTAGCGCTGACAAATTTCACCAAGCTCAGGATGACGTTTTACTAGTTCTAAAAAGTCTTCTGCTTTAAGGCGCAAAGCAGAGGCATCAACCTGACAGGCAATCTTTTGGCCGACAGATTCGACTCCTAATAAGAGTGGCAACCCCAACATTCCTTCTCTACCAATTAAGGCTAGTTCAATTTGCGAGCCGTCTTCCATAACCGAAATCAAGGATGTTACACCTGATTCAATGAAGTCGACATAGCCAATAGTCTTATTGGGCTCAATGATGTTTTCGCGCATATCGAAATGAACCAGCTCAGAGGCCGCGCAAATATCTTCGATAATAGGCGGCGACATACTGCTCAACAGCAGATTGCGCGGTTGATTGGTGTCCATATTTATCCGATGCGGTGAAGTAAACGGCTGTGAAACAAAATGCCTGAGGCAAAACTTCAACTGCAGACGCCGAAACACTATGGCAGGTTTACTATGCAGTTAACATACTGAAAAATATTGATTTAACACGAGAATTTGACGACCGTTGGAAACGCTCCATTTCTGAGTTGCCATTAACCAACTTGTGTTCAATGGCAAACATATGAAATTCACATTTCACAGCCCGAAAACCTATTGCAGCTTGTCTTCGTAGGCACGGCGATTAATTAGCGTGTAGATAGTCGGCAACACAATTAAGGTCAAAATCGTCGAAGTGACGAGCCCGCCGAGAACCACCGTGGCTAGCGGCCGTTGCACTTCAGCACCAGTACCGTGAGAGAAAATCAGGGGTAAGAAGCCAACCATGGCCACCAAAGCAGTCATAAGCACAGGTCGAAGTCGCACTTTCACCCCTTCGATGACAGCTTCCTCCACGTCCATTCCCTGCTTCTGCATTTGGCTCATATAACTGACCATGATTACACCGTTTTGCACAGCCACACCAAACAGCGCAATGAAGCCAATGATGGCAGGAACAGAAATTGGTTGATTAGAAATCAGTAGCGAGAAGATGCCACCAATGATAGCGAAAGGCACGTTGAGCATGATCAAAGCGGCATTGCGCAAAGAGTTGAAAGAAGCGAACAGCAGAATGAAAATCAACAGCAATACGACTGGAACAACAATTGCCAGTCTAGCCATAGCCCGTTGTTGGTTTTCAAACTGACCGCCCCAGACAATTTGGTAACCTTTCGGTAGCTTCACCTCTGCATTAACGGCCTTCTGAGCTTCTTCGACAAAGCTACCAAGGTCACGTCCGCGCACGTTAGCAAGAACGGCCGTACGCCTTTGGCCATCTTCACGGTTGATCATAACGGTACCGCGAGTATTCTGAATATCGGCCAATTGCTTAAGCGGCACCTTGCCACCAGCAGGAGTGTCAACCAAAATCGATTCGATGTCTTCTTGTGTATCGCGGTACTGCAACGGGAAACGAACGAGGAGGCCAAACCGCTTAGTACCTTCGAGCACTTCGGTAACTTCTTTACCGGCTAGAGCAGTTTGGATTATTTCTTGGACATCGTCTACATTGAGGCCATAGCGAGCGATAACATCACGCTTCATTTTGATATTGAGCTGCGGTAAACCAAGAATGTGTTCCCGTTGCAAGTCGGCAGAACCGCGCACTTTGCTCACTATTCTTTCAATCTGGCCGGCAATTGAATCGATAGTAACTAGATCATCACCAAAAACTTTAATACCAAGATCGGCTTTAATACCAGCGATCAAGTCATCGATCATATCGGCGATCGGCTGAGAGAAGCTATAAACTAAACCGGGAATTCCATCAAGGCGAGCCGCCATAGCATTTACCAAGGCTTCTTTATCATGGGTGGTCTTCCACTCGCTCTTAGGCTTCAAACCCACGTATACGTCAGCATTGTCGATACCCTCAAGGTCACCGCCCATGCCCGAGCGTCCAATACGTGAGACAACTACGCTGACTTCAGGGAATTCTTTAATAGTCTGTTCAACAGTAGTAGCTATGCGCCGCGACTCAGTGTGGGAGACACTAGGCGACAGCTTGGTGCGCAATAAAATTGAACCTTCATCAAGACTTGGAATAAATTCAGAGCCAAGGAAGGGGAAGATAGAAAAACCAACACATAGAACTGCCAACGAAATCACTAGGGTTCTGCGAGGTGCGATGATCGAGCGTTTAAGAGCTGGCTCAACCAGACCTTTGGCCCACTCGATGAAGGGATTGTGCCGCTCTTTTATATTGCCACGCAAGAACCAGAAACAAAGCACTGGTATGACAGTAAGCGAAACCATCAAAGCGCCTGTAAGGGCGTAAATATAGTTGAGGGCCAGTGGGGTAAACATCCGCCCCTCAACCCCTTCGAGGGTGAACAGGGGCAGATAAACAGCAATAATAATGACAATGGCGAAGAAAATTGGGTTGCCCACTTCTTTGGCGGCATTATAGACAATCTTCAGTCGATTCTTTTCTAAGTCTTCTTTTGTAGACTCACCCCTATCAATTTTCTCTTGCTCTTCGGCCAGGTGGCGGAAAATATTTTCAACCATAACCACGCCAGCATCAACAATAACGCCAAAGTCTACGGCACCGAGGGTCATCAAATTAGCGGTAAGACCAGTAAACTTCATCATGATGAAACTGAACAAAAGCGCTAACGGAATAACAACCGCCACAATGATGGCACACGGTATATGCAGTAAAATGCAGCCCAGAACCAATATGACCAGCGAGCCGCCAAGCATCAGCACTTCTTTGACCGTCTCAATTGTTTTATCGACTAAAGCGCTCTGGTCATAGTAAGTAGTAAGAGTGACGCCAGCTGGCAAATCGTTTTTAATCTCTTCTAGGCGATGCCGCACCCTATCTACAACGGCCTTAGTGTTAACACCTTTGCGAGTCATTACCATACCAGTAACAGTCTCGCCCTTGCCATCCATCGAAGACGAACCGCGCCTAAATGCTGGCCCAATAACGACTTCTGCGATCTGCCCGATTTTGACTGGAGTACCTTCAACTGACTTGAGAACGATATTTTTGATATCAGCAATGGTATCAATTCTTCCTAAGCCGCGAATAATGATCTCTTCACCACCGCGCTCAATGAAGTTGCCACCGGCATTTACGTTATTATTGGCCAATGCCAAAATGACGTCATGCAAAGTTAAGTTGAAGCTTTTTAGTACATGCGGCGAAACTAAGACTTGATACTGTTTGACGTAACCGCCATAGCTGACAACGTTTCCAACTCCAGGCACAGCCCTCAGCTTACGCGCCACTTGCCAATCTTGAATGGTGCGCAGTTCTGTCAAATCATGGCGATCACTGAGCAAATAATAGTTCAGCACATTCGAAAAAGTTGACACCACTGGACCGAGAAGCGGACGAGGTGCGCCAGCTGGCAGCTCAATTTGACTCAATCTTTGCTGAACGATATTGCGGGCCCAATAGACATCAACATCATCTTCAAAAATTGCCGTTACCACAGAAAGGCCAAAGCTCGAGTTACTGCGAATCTTGGTGACCTTAGGTAAGCCATTCAAGCCATTTTCAATAGGAAATGTAATCAGAGACTCAACTTCTTCAGTAGCCATACTCTCAGGCTCAGTGATAATCTGCACCTGAACGTTAGATACATCGGGGAAGGAGTCAATTGAAATATTTGCGGCACTCCAAATGCCGAACATCGCTATGCCAATAGCACAGGCTATAGTCATCAGCCTTTGTTTGAGGGCAAAGCGAATCAGCTGCGAAATCATTTCAAATTACTTCTCGAGGTTGCCAATTCACTTATTAGTGTTGATAATTAAGTTCGGTCTTGAGCATCAGGCTACCCTGAGTAGCGACAGTGTCTCCGTCAGAAAGCCCAGACAAAACCTCACAGTAATGTTCGCCTTCCTTGCCCAACTTGACTGGACGCACTTGAAAGCCCTCGGGTTTTCTAACAAATGTAATTTTGCTGCCGTCTTGCTCTTGTAGGGCAGACTTAGGACAGGCCAGAAACTTTCGGGAGGCCCCTTCCAGATCTATTTCGGCGTACATATTGGCCTTGAGCTTACCAGAGCTATTGGCTAGTCGAGCACGAATCGGCACCGTCCTTGTATCTTCGCGAACATTGACGCTTATGTAGCTAATCACCCCGGTAAAATCAGAGTCAGGATAGCTCGCGATTTTTATAACTACTTTGTCTCCCAACTTAACTCTGGGCAAATCAACCTCTGGTAAATCAGCTGACACTTGCACGTACTTAAGATCGGTGAGCTTGAACATTGATTTCTCAGGCTGAACCACTTCACCCACGGCACAATCATAGCGGCTAAGAGTGCCGGTGATTGGAGCTGTAATTTGCACTAGACCAGTAATATTGCCAGTAGCCAGAACGTTCTGAGTCATCTTTTTATCAGCACCAAGAAAATCAAGACGCTTGATGATAGTAGCCAAATGTTGTTTGTCTCTAGTTACTTCAGCCAGAGTTAGCTGATAGTCACGTTTCATCAATCCGCGATTTTTATACAACTGCTCTTCACGAGCAAGAGCCGTCTTGGCCTGTTCAAAAGCTACTTTCGCCTTAGCATAATTGGCTTTAGCAATGACGTAGTCTTTGGTCGCCGCAATTTTTTCACGATAGAGGTCTTCTTGCCTCTTCAACTCCTGTTCAGAAAGCTCAGCTTGCACTTGGGTAGTCTGCAAAGTTGCTTGGGCTTCAAGCAAAGCCTTAGGCCGGTGAATCTGCTCTTCATAAATTTGGCGCTCACGCTCAGCATGTGCTTCAGCAATAGCTAACTTGGACTTGGCCTCTACAGCCTCACCCTGCAAGTCACTAACCTGCGGGCTGTCAATGAAGGCAAGCACTTGACCTTGATTTACCGTGGCACCTGGTCTTACAAGAATATTTGAAACGCGTCCAGCAATACGGGCACTAACATCAACTTCACGACCATAGTCAGGCTCTATTCGACCGGTCAAGTGCAAGGGCACAACCACATCACGGAGAGTAACTACTTCGGTCTTCAGGTCAATGCGCTTGGCGACCTCAGGAGTTACCGCAATCACTCGCGGGCCAGTATGAGCAGTCTTTGCGGCGTGGCCAGCAGCAGATTCAGCTGGCTCATGACCGCCACAGGCGCTCAAAGCAAAACTCAGAGTTATAGATATGGCAAAAAGCAGCAGGGATTCTTTGTATAACATTTCAACAAGAGCATACAGCAACTCGAACATTTCCCAAAATATATCACTGCATCAAGAGCAATGTGTGCAATGGTCAGTAACACAAGCGAAAGCTTGGTGAAAGGTTGGCGCAAGGTTGGGGCAACGATGGGGCAACGATGGGGTAAGGTTGGGGTAAGGTTGGGGCAAGCTTGAGAACCGAGTGGCAGCAAGCGAGCCAACAAGCTTGCAAATAATTGACAGATTGCGACCGTCAGTCAGGAGGAACACCCATAATGGGGGTCCAGCGAATATGGCCACCATGGTTCATTGGCACTGGGCCAGAAGGCACTGGGGTGTGTCCGTCAGCCATATATCCACCATACAAATAGAGCTTGTCTCCCGGCACAACACCCTGAAAAGTATTAGTGACGTCGTAATAGCCGCCAGCCAGGCTCATATTCCAAATATAGGCGTGCTTTTTCTTAGACTTAACTTGATCACTTGTGTTGAAATCAGAAGAGGAAGATCCGCTCCCCGCTCCAGCAAATCCAGATAAAGAAGGCGGGGGATTGAATGAATCTTTGGAGGGAAAGAGTGCCTGCAATCCAGAATCGGCAAGGCCACCACTTTGACCTGAGCTTTGCCCTAAGCTTTGGCCTGAGCTTTGGCCGAAGCTTGGCCCGGAGTTTTGCCCCGCCCCTTGACCTAGGCTTTGATCAGCTGTCGACGAGGACGATTCGGCACGCTTCAAGCGAAGAGTTCTCACCTGATCAATGACGCGCACACTGCCAGACAAAGGGCTGCCAAGCGGCGCGATTCTTGTTGTTTTAGACGCCGGTGTATAAACAGCTTCTCCTGAACTGCTGGGCTTACTATCGGAATTACTATTACTATTACTAGTATTGGCAGGAAAGGAATTCTCGATAGAATCAACTCCAACAGTTTCGGCACAGGCAGGCGCGACACAAAATAAAGTAGCGGCCACAACTGCGAAGGTGGAAGCGCAAGCAAAAACTCCGATACAAGCGACACGAACAACTAGAGCGCCTGCTAAAATTCGGCCCAGTCCTGGCATGCGTGCAAGCAAAACACCCGAGATAGCAGAGATAGCGGCAAGAGCTCTATTGATGGTCATAAACACGCCAATCGAAGGAAAATTCAAGATAAAGGGTTCAAGATAACGGTTCATAATATATGTGAATACCTTACTAGGTAGATGTTCCCTCCACCCCAAGAGAATACCCAGGTTCGAATGCGCTTAGATAAATGGCTAAAAGTCTCACGCCTGATTAAACGCCGCACCATTGCCCAAATGGCTTGCGACCAAGGCCGGGTGTATGTTAACGATAGACCGGCCAAATCGGCCACCGAGCTAAAACTAAGCGACAAAGTGCATCTCGAGCTGGGCTCAAAGGCACTAACAGTGACAGTGCTGTTACTACCGCTGAAAAATGTAGCAGCCCAAGAGGCATCGAGCCTGTACGAAATCATAGAAGAAATAAGAAGGCCACCCGAAATACTCGAATGGCTCTCAGAAGAGGATCATTATTAGTCTATGTATTTCTGCAATTAGTTTATATATTCCCGCAATTAGTCTATATATTCCCGCAGGCGGCGACTGCGGTTGGGGTGGCGCAGCTTGCGCAGGGCCTTGGCTTCTATTTGACGAATTCGTTCGCGAGTAACTCCGAAGAGTTGCCCCACTTCTTCTAGTGTACGTTGCCGACCATCATCTAGGCCGAAGCGCAGCCTCAAGACATCTCTTTCGCGCGGCGAGAGACCAGCCATTACTTCAATAATGTCTTCTCTCAGCAATTCTTGAGTAACTGAGGAAGCCGGAGTTTCGGCTTCTCTGTCTTCGATAAAATCACCGAGCTTGCTGTCTTCTTCTTTACCAATAGGTGTTTCTAAAGACACCGGCTCTTGAGCGACCTTAACAATTTCGCGCAGCTTGGTGATGCTAATTTCCATTGTTGTAGCAATTTCTTCTTCAGTTGGTTTGCGACCCTTGTCTTGTGCCAACTGACGAGTAATCTTCTTGAGCTTGTTAATAGTCTCAACCCTGGTCGGCAATGGCTCGGGTTATAGCCTGGCGAATCCACCAAGTAGCATAAGTAGAGAACTTGTAACCGCGTTCGTGGTCGAATTTCTCTGCAGCACGAATGAGGCCCATATTGCCTTCCTGAATGAGGTCAAGGAAGAGCATGCCGCGACCGACATATTTTTTGGCAATAGAAACTACCAGCCTAAGGTTTGCCTGCACCAACTTGCGCTTGGCAATGGCACCTTCAGACCCACCCATTTCAATCTTACGAGCCAGTTCGATTTCTTCACTAGCGGTGAGAAGCGGAATGCGACCTATTTCACGCAAATACATGCGCACAGGATCATCAGAAGAAAGGCCTTTAGAAACTTCTTCTACAAACTCTTCAGGATCACCTTCGACTTTATCGTCAAAGCCCTCAAGCATGAAATCGCCACGGTTTTGAGCCCCAGCGGGAAGAGGCAACTCTTCATCAGCGTCGCTGCCATCGGGAACAAGCAAGTCTTCTAGGCCAGCGCGGTCACGCTCCTTTCCGACTTCTTCCATTTTGTCTAGTTTCGAAATGAAACTGTCTTCTTTTTCCTTGCCCTTACTCACGCGGGTCTCCATCACTGGTGTTACTTAATTGTCAGGAGTAAACGTATCAATCTTCTTTTTGAATTCTTCGATTTGCTCGAGAGACTCCAATTTTGGCAGTTCATGCTCCAGTTTCGTTAGCTCCATCATTCTACTCTGCAATGTACTCTGGTCGCTGCCATTTTCATCAGCGCTTGTCATTTCCCTTCGCACAGCGGCTGACAAGAGGTCTAGCCGCTCCTTCAGTATTCTTGCCCGGGATTCTTTCAAAACAACCTGAACCGGTGGTTTTTGTTTTCTAAAATCCTCGGCCTTGTAAATAATGTCGACCAAAGCCCTAGCCGTAACCGGAACTGGAGCCACACGGTCCATCAATTTGGTTTGTAAATCTTCCATAGTATTGAAGTTCGAACCAATGCCCTCCAGTGCTTCCTTGATCTCCTGGTGTGGGGCGTTCAAAAGGGTCTCTTCGGTCAAACGGTTGTAAACCACGTCGTAATCTTCACGAGAGGTGAGATAAAGAGCCAATAAACTGCGCTCGGCATCTAGAGAACCCTGCACAGGGGCACTTCGCGCGATGCCGTGGCCACGAGCTCCGGCAGGCATCGGCAAGCCTTCCTCATCAGCGATGTCCTTCTTATCTTTGTTCTTCTTCCAGTCGCCTTTCTTGAACGGAGGCTTCTTGAATCCACCCTGGCCTCCGTTAAATCCGCCTTGACCCTGGTTAAAGCCTTGATTAAACCCACCTTGATTAAACCCGGCCTGGCCATAGCCCTGAGGTTGATCAAGGCGATTCTTGCGACGATATTCACCAACGTCTGACAAAATTTCTTCTTCCCTCAACCCTAACCGCGGCGACCACTGGCGCACATACTCACCCCGAGCCACAGCATTTTTTATTGAAGCAAGAATAGGAACAACGGCCTTGGAAGCATCGATGCGTCCCATGCGCGAACTAAAATCTATGGCAGAGACAGCACGCTCTAGACGAAAATCAATCATAGTCGAAGCTTTTTCTATTGCTTGAGCAAAAGCTGCCACTCCTTCTGGGCCAGAGCGCAGGCACTCGTCGGGATCTTTGCCTCCAGGAATCTTCAAGACCTTGAGGTCAATTCCTACCCCTTCAGCTATCTGATTGAGAGTTTCACCACCACTCTCGATAGCACGCGCACCAGCGGCATCAGCATCAAACGAAAGATAAACGCGCTTACTATCGGTATACCGCACGAGCAGCTTGGCCTGCTGCTCAGTCAAAGCAGTTCCAAGAGTGGCGACGACATTAGTGAAACCATATTGATGCGGAGTTATAGCATCGAAATAGCCTTCGACAACGATGACACTGTCACGCTCTTTAATAGAGTCTTTAGCCAAGTTGAAACCGAAGAGATTATGACCCTTTGTGTATATTGGCGATTCAGGTGAATTTATATACTTGACTTGATCATCGCCTAGAGTTCTGCCACCAAATGCGATGACACGACCATCACGGTCGCAGATAGGAATCATCAAACGATTACGATAGAGATCATAATGTCCACTGCTCTCAGCGCGCTTTTTCACCAAGCCAGCTTCTTCTAAGGTACTAGCAGATGCACCGGCACTTAGGCTTAAATAGTTGAGCAAACCGTCCCAGGCATCGGGGGCATAGCCCAATTTGAACTTCTCAATGGTCTCTTCACTGAGGCCACGATCGGCTAAATACTTGCGCGGCACAATGCCTTCTTGAGGGTCTTTCAAAAGACGGATGTAGTATTCGCTAGCTTGTTGGTAGAGCATGAGAATCTGCGAGCGTCGGTCGTACTCTTTGCGCTCTGATTCAGTCTCGACAAGCTGGACACCATATTTTCGTGCCAGGTCGCGCACGGTTTCTATAAAATCAATGCCCTTCTGTTTTTGCACAAAAGCAAATACATCGCCGCCTTCATTGCAACCAAAGCACTTAAATATTCCTTTGTCTGGATTAACATTGAATGATGGACTCTTCTCATTGTGAAACGGGCACAGGCCTCTATATTCTTTCCCGGCACGCTTGAGCACAACGGTTTCAGAAATAACTTCCAGAATGCTAGCCCGCATCCTTACTTCAGCAATGACTTCTTGGGTCACGCCCTTCAAGCGATATATCCTCTGGCAATATGCAAATTCATGAATCTATGTTGGGAATTTCTGAGTATTCGTCTTTAGTGTTTATATTAGCTTTGATTTTTGACACAGAAAAAGTTCAAAAATTTACTACTCATTGTTTATAACACGCTGAGGGCCTGAGATTAGTGATAGTTGCATGAAAATTGACAGGGCAATTTTAATTCTTGTACAGCGGTCTGCCTTCGCTTATATTTGGTATTCAAGTAGTACAAGTCTTACAAGTCGTGCAAGTCATATAAGTCTTGCAATGCAATTGGTAGTAGAAGATGGTTACAGAAAAAGACGTATACGCCTTTTTTGGCCGAACCTATGCCAGCCGTGGTAGCTCATACCAACGGCACGGTGCAGTGCGCGGCGCCAGCCTTGATAGCGCGCGACAAAAACTGTTTGGACAGGTAAAGGGCTCACAATCAGAACCTTATGATGTTGAAATAGTGCTGACAGGCAGAGCCGACGAGCTTTTCCAGCCCCACTGCAGCTGTCCTATGGGTGGCTTCTGCAAACACTCGGCTGCACTGGTATTGCACCTGATACGCACCACATCAGCTGTAGGAGAAACAACCAGAGAATCGGCCATGGAAGCTGTCAGCAAAAATTTTGAAACATGGATTGGTGATTTGCAAAATACGGTGAGCGAAAATAGCCAAACCCGTACAAGCGAAAAGCACACGACTTCAAAGAGTACAAGTGCATACGACAGCAACGCCGAAGCGAAAATAAGAGTAAAAGTTATCTATTTGCTGGACGCACCAACGAACCATGCATTGACCATTCAAATCAGAATGATCGAATTGCTAGAAAATGACGTTTGGGGAAACTCAGGCAATGTCAGCCTAGAAAAACTTGCTTACAAGGCCCACAGCTATCTAATTGACAATGCGTGGGCTGATACTGACGCCGACATAGGCCAACTGCTAATGACCGGAAACCGTGGTTATCACAACACAACGCACAATTTTCCTGCCGTTAAGGAGCTAAGCAAACTGCTGCTTGAAATGATCGTCGCCACAGGTCGCTGCTATTGGCAAAATGCGCCATCTACCCCGACTAAAGCTCCAGCTCAAACCCTAGCTCCAGCTCCACTCAAAATCGGTCCATCAAAAGAGGCTCATTTGCGCTGGAAAGCACTGAGAGACGGCAAGCAACAACTGCGCATTGAAACAGACAACGTCAACGAGATTGTCGCCCGTGCGGGAATTGTCTGGTACCTCAACGAATTTGATTCAACCATAGGAGCAGTTGACCTCCAGCTACCAGATAGCTTGATCGATAGTGTATTAACCTGCCCACCACTGACTGGACCAGAAGTAGAATTAGCCGTGCGTGAACTGAAGCACGCCCTGGAAAGATTGACCATCCACGCCTCAGATTCTAGTTTAATCTCAACCAATACTTTAATACCAAATACGATATCACAATATTTCATTGAAACAAGAATAGCGAAACCACTGCCTAGGCTAAAATTGACGATGGCCCGTAATGCAGCAACGGCATTAGCTTTTTCAGGTTTTCAAGAGCGCGATTTACAAGCGTTTTTCGGCGTCGACTACGGCGACGACGAACTGAATCAAGTCAACACAACAGAAGTCAAAATTATTGAGGGTAAAAAGATCACCATCCTGCAAAAAGACCGCGCGATGGAAGAGTTTTACCTGACTCAGTTAGAGCAATTCGGACTAGTGAGCACGGGCCGCACGAAAGGCAATTGGCGAGCTCAACTGCATTTTCGTGGCAAGTGCATCAGCGACTGGTTCGACTTCATTGCCGCGGGCCTGCCCGCTCTAAAATCAGCCGGTTGGCAAATTGAAATTGATGAAAGCGCTTGTCTTGAAGCAGTGGTGCCACAAGAGTGGTTTTTCAATTGCATGGAAACTTCCACCTTCTGGTTCGACCTTGAACTGGGCATAATGGTTGACGGCAAAAGAGTGGCACTTCTGCCAATCATTCAAGAAGCCTTCATGATGCTGCCCGACGTTAGCTCGGCAAAATTCGTTGATCTACCGGCCACGAAGAAAAAGCCATGGGATCCGCTGCTAAAAATAGAGACACTAGAAAAGCACGGCATGGTCTACGCGCCGCTTGAAGACGGTCGATTTGCTGCACTTCCTGCCGAGCGAGTGAAAGCAATAGTGGGCTCATTGCTAGAGTTTTTCAACAAGAAGGGCAAACTTGGAATAGGACCAGACGTTTCGCTGCCCCAGCTAATGGATCTTTCGAAATCGCTCTTCGTTCCAGGGAGCAATGATCTCTGGGTCTTTGGCGACGAAATGCAGCGTTTAACAGAACAAATAAAAGCCTTTGAAAAAATACAAATAGTCGAACCGCCACTAGACCTGCAAACGACTTTGCGACCATACCAAATAGAGGGGCTATGCTGGCTCAATTTTCTCAGAGAGTTTAAATTAGGCGGAATTCTTGCTGACGATATGGGCTTAGGTAAAACAGTACAAACTCTCGCACATATACTCTTAGAGAAGCAAGAAAATCGCCTAAGCAAGCCATATTTGATCGTTTGCCCAACCTCAGTATTGCCAAACTGGTTAAGCGAAATTGCCAAATTCACACCAACCCTAGTCGTAACACCCCTATACGGCCCGGAACGCCAGCGTCATTTTTCAAGAATTCCTAGCTCTGATATTGTTCTTACAACCTATCCATTGATCAATAGAGACTTAAATAGTCTGTGTGATCAACACTGGAAAGCCGTGATCTTAGACGAAGCTCAGTTCATAAAGAATGCCAGCACCCAGGTGGCGAAGGCTGTCACGGCACTCAAAGCTGACTATAGAATATGTCTCACCGGTACACCAGTAGAAAATAATCTGGGCGAAGTCTGGTCGCAGTTTAACTTTCTCATGCCCGGTTTTCTTGGTGATCGCCAAAGCTTCAGAGACAACTACCGCACCCCCATTGAGAAGAAAGGCGATAAGGGCGTGCAGAAAAAACTGGCAGAGCGAATTAGGCCGTTTCTACTGCGAAGAAAGAAAGAAAATGTTGCCAAAGATCTTCCAGAAAAGACCATCATCATCAAAAAAGTAGAGATCAGCGGAGCCCAAAGAGATCTCTACGAAACAATGCGCGTAGCCATGTATTACAAAGTAAAAGAAGCGCTAGAGACAAAGGGCCTAGCCAGAAGCCAAATGGTTATTCTAGAGGCGATGCTCAAACTCAGACAGACTTGCTGCGATCCGCGCCTACTGCCGCTCAATTCGGCCCAAAGAGTGGAAGAATCAGCCAAACTTGAATTACTTCTGCTCATGCTTGAACAACTCGTTGCAGAAGGCAGAAAGATTCTACTGTTTTCACAGTTCACTAGTATGCTAGACCTGATTATTCCAGAACTAACAAAACGCAAGATTGCCTACGTACAAATCAGAGGCAGCACCAAAGACAGAGCCACTCCAGTTAAGCAATTTCAAGAAGGCGAGATACCACTTTTCTTGCTCAGCCTAAAAGCCGGAGGCACCGGTTTAAACTTAACAGCAGCAGACACAGTGATTCACTATGACCCCTGGTGGAATCCAGCTGTGGAAAATCAAGCCACCGACAGAGCTCATCGTATCGGCCAGAAGAAACCAGTTTTCGTCTTCAAGTTGATTGCTTCTGACACAATCGAAGAGCGAATCTTGACTTTGCAAGAAATTAAAAGGCATCTAGCAGAAAATCTATACAGCGATGACAACTCACTGCCAACAGAGATTACCCAGGCCGATATAGAACAATTGTTTGCACCACCCATGCCCTAGAATCACACAAGCTGTGATTTCAGTTTAGCTTCAAGGGCAAGCTAGCTTTAAATTCTGCCTAGCTTTAGATTCTGCCTAGCTTCAAAATCCTTCTACCTTTAAAAGGCTCGGTGACGAAAACTCCAATAGCTCACCATACTTTATGGGCGGATGCTGCAAACAAGCGCGCAAGATAGTGCGCTTTTCCCATTTACTTTCTGGTCGAAAACAACAGAAAGCAACAACATACAATTGTAGATACTTACGACTCACTCCATGAAAATATTGACGAAGGAAGTAAATAATTTGACCTGCAAGGGGCGCTGAAATACTCATAGGCATGGCGAATTGATCATCTGCGTCGCCAGCCAAAGAGCTGCCATCGGCTTCTCTCTCTAGCTCAACTTCAGCGCTAGGGTGGCAAGAAGCAGGAGTATCTTTACTACGTTTGATGATTGAATCGATAAGCCTTTCGATAGAAAGGGATGAGGTGTTGTCATCCATTTGCCGATATAGAACAAGACTAACTTTCTTTTGCATGTTCAAAGCTGTGCTCTGGGCAATATCAAGAAGCTTCGCTAGAGCTGATGAGCTAATGGCGACTCCACTTTCTTTAAACCATACAGCTGCTAGCCAGGCGCGAAGACGGCAGGCTCCTTCAAATAAAGTACCAGAAGTAAACCAATACTTCTTTTTGCAATTCATACATAGATAGAAACGTTGGCCGCGCTTTCTTGTAATTTTCGGCTTAGAGCACGAGCACTTGATGCGCCCGTCGGAACGCAGAGAGCGATAGATCATATCAGCCGCAGCGTTATCGTTTTTTACAGCCTGTTGAAAGGCTTTCCAGGCCCTAGCAAAGACAGCCTCTTGACTTTCGGTGTTGTTCATTATGAGCACTCCATGCCTACAAATATATAAACGTCGGCAAGTCGAGTTTGGTTCAACGATGGAAGAATTTTTTTGTGAGAGTTAGAGCGATATCGGCCTGACTCTGTTCACGGCCGCAATGCGGTGATATCGGTTCCACTTTTCTCACTGCGAAGCCAAAGCGATATCGGTTCTACTTTTCTCACTGCGGAGCCAAAGCGATATCGGTTCCACTTTTCTCCCTGCGGAGCCAAAGCGATATCGGTTCTACTTTTCTCACTGCGGAGCCAAAGCGATATCGGTTCTACTTTTCTCACTGCGGAGCCAAAGCG
>LNEX01000376.1 GCA_001464165.1 bacterium Ga0077546 | reverse complement strand
GCATGCAGTCAACATCACCCGTCAAGAAATTGTCATCCACGCTGTCAGCGCAAAAATGCTCAAAGATAGCAACATCGGCCTAATCAATCTCTCAACCTTCATCTCCAACGATGCTTCCCGTGAATTCAAAGCAGCCCTGAGCAAACTCTCCCGCGCTGATGGTCTAATCATTGACCTACGCGACAATCCAGGTGGCTTACTCTCTAACGCTCTAGAAATCTCAGACATGTTGCTTGAAGGTGGCGCCATCGTCAGTACTGTTAGCCGTCACGGTCGTCACACTGATATTGCCTCCGGAGAACCTGCTACTCACCAACCAATCGTGCTTCTAGTCGATGAAGAGTCAGCCAGCGCCTCCGAAATTCTCGCTAGTGCCCTCAAAGACAATGGTCGCGCTGTTGTTGTCGGTAACAAAACCTACGGCAAAGGCCTGGTTCAAGAAATTAACAGACTACCTGGAGGAGCTGCTATCCACATCACTGTTAGCCGGTACCTCACAGCTGCCGGCACTGATATCCACAAAGTCGGAGTGATTCCAGACATCACCGAAACTGACAAAGACAAACAAATGAAAGTTGCCCTCTCTTGCTTGAGAGAAAAAATTGCCAGCCTTAAGCCAGTACGCACAAGCAATTTGTCTATCAGCAGATAATAATAGAAAGAGGCAGAATGAGGCCTTCATGCTAAACCTCAAACGATTCACTTGCTTGGCGCTCGTCTCAATGACGGGCGCTTCGCTGCATATTCTCGACGGTTCGCCAGCCTGGGCGGGGGATCAACTAAATGCACCACCTGGCAGTTTCGTGCAGAGCACCAATTCGAACCCAAATCAGGCCCTAAATCTAAGTCCCAATCAAGCTCAAGCTCAGACTCCGAATCTAATTCAGAATCAAATTCAGAATCAAGGTCAATATCCGCCGCCGCAAGGTTTCCAGCCGGCCCCGCAGTATCAGCCCAGTTCACAGTTTCAACCTAGTCAACAATTTCAACCTAGTCAACAGTTTCAACCTAGTCAACAGTTTCAACCTAGTCAACAATTTCAACCCAACCAAAGCTTCCAGCAAAATCAGGGATTTCAGCCGAACCAGCAGTATCAGCCACCGCAACAACTGCAACAAGCTCAAAATTTCCAGCAGCCACAGCAAAGCTTCCAGCAGCCACCAATGCAGCAAAATTTCCAGCAGCCACAACAAAGCTTCCAGCAACCACCAATGCAGCAAAGTTTTCAGCAGCCGCCTATGCAACAAAGCTTCCAGCAACCACCAATGCAGCAAAGCTTCCAGCAGCCGCAGCAAGGCATGAGCGCAGCGCCGGTACAGGGAGCTGTGCAAGAAAATCAATTAGAACAAGAGCTAAGTCAAACTCCTATTGCAAACGATCCCAATTGGCCCACTGACTTCTCCAATACTCCGAAGAATGGCGCGGCGACTCCAGATGCATCCAGTCAGCAGACAGCGCAAACTGGGGCTCCCAGTGCAGCAGCAGCTGTCGGCTCAGCATTGGTGAAAACACTCGGAGCCGTAATGACAGCGCGTTCTGCCAATAGTATGTACGGCTCCGGATATGGCTATAATCCAATGATGGGAGGCGGCGGATTTGGCAGCACCCTAGGTCGCATGATGGGCGGAAACAGTTACAATCCGATGATGGGAGGCTATGGCGGAATGGGAGGCTATGGCGGAATGGGTGGTTATGGCTCACCATACGGTTACAACAATGGTGGTATGTTCGGCTCACTGATGAAAAATATGATCAACCACTAGCTAGAACCTAAATAGGAGTATTGAGATGAATGGCTCAGCCATGAAAGCGGCGTTAACAAGCACAACACTAATACTGTGTGCCGCACTGAATTGCATCTTTATTTGTACTCCTGGTCAATGCCAAGACCCTTTCAATGACAATCAAACCTGGGCCAGCCAACCGCCAGGCGCATTTTTGAACACCAAACCAGCAGCTAAAAAGCCAGTTGCCGCTCAGGCAGCCAAGAAAACAGCCGCCAAGCCGGCCCCATTAAAACCAAATATACAAAGCCAACCTACTCTTTCGCGTACTGGTGGCAATCAGTCGTCTGGGCAGTTCCTGCCCCAGAATCAGCAACAGAATCAACAGTTTAGTCAACAAAATCAGCAGATGGGTCAATCTGAGTGGCAACAGATGCCCGGCGGAGGAAACTCCAACAACACCCAGCTGGGCTCCTCCGATTGGGTTGCTCCAGCCAACGACGGATTCAATGACGAATCGACTCAATCTTCCAATCAAAGCAATCAAGACAATGGGCAAGGATGGGTCACTAATAGTTATCAAAATTCCGGTCAAAACTTTAGTCAGGGTGGCGGCGGTGCAAGCAGCCAAATTGGACAATCAGAATGGAATAATCCAGGGCAATCATCCCCGCAGAACTCGATGCAGAACAATTTCCAGAGCCAGCCCCAAGCGCAATCACAAACTTCGAGTAGTGGCAGTGGTAGTGGTAGTGGTATCGGCCAATCAGAATGGGTCTCCCCTGGTGGTGGAAATAGCAGCAACAACACTGGCAACACCAGTAACAGTAGTGGGCAGCTACAATCGCGCCCAACCGGTGCATTTTCTAATCAGTCTATGTCGTCCAATCAGTCGCCAGGCTTCCCGCCAATTCAACAGACAAGCAGTGGCATAGGCCAATCACAGTGGACAACTCCAGGCGCGAGCGACAACAGTGGCGGAAATAATTTCAGCAACAGCAACAATAACCAAAGCAGTCCACCATTTCCTCAAAGTTCCTACCAGCAATCACAGAGCACTGGAGGCAACTTTGGCACCGGCTCAGGTAACTCAGGTGGTTCGGCAGCACCATCGTTTGGTGCCGTACTCGAACAAGAACAATTGCAAGGAGGAGCACAGATTAATGCTTCTTCTAGCATGGGTGGTGGCATGGTTAACATGAACGGTGGTGGCATGGGAAGCGGTATGGGCGGAGGTGGTGGCATGCCAGCATTCAACCAGAGCGCTGCGGCTGGGGTGCTTCCTGGCATCATGAATTTCATGCAAAATGTCATGCCACAAAAAGGCAACACATTCAACCCCAATTTAGGATCAAGCACCGGCGGAGGCACTATGACTAGTGGCACAGGCGCGGTCTTCGTTCCCCAGCAGCAAGTTCAGAAACGGCCCAGTCAGCCTATGCACACGCCTTTGATAGTAAAGCAGGTAGGCAAGCAAGTAAACCGCACAGTCAATCGTGCTGTTAACCGCAGCGTCAATCAAATGCTCTTCAGGGGTGTTAACTCCATTAGGTTCTAGAGTACAGCTGGTGCAATAACGACCTGTCTAATTGGTCTAATCAGTCTGAAGGCTTCTGCTTGCGCTGGTGCTCTTCTGTAAACTCTGCTAGGTGTTTGGCGAGCATGTCAATGATGTTAGTGGATGATGCCACATAAGTTGTGTAGCGCGCCCTCATCGAAGAAGGATAAAGCTTAAGGGCGTCGACAAATTTACCTTGAAGAAAGTAAGTCTCAGAAAGTCGATTAAGCACTTGATACTCTTTGAACGGCATGGAAGCAGCCTTCTCATGACTATCAGCACGGTTCTCACCAGCAGATTTACCGCCACCAGTAGGCCTACTGGCACTATTCGCAAATGGAGTTTCTTCAACGATACGACTAACCACAACCAAAGCCTGGTCAAGACATCTAGAGGCCTTGTCCCGAGAGCCTAAGCGCTCATAAACCGTGGCGAGCTGACAAAGTGGCTCAAGCAGCTGAGCTGAGTATCGCCCTTGAGTTTTCTCCATAGCTTCTACTAAAACTTCGCCTTGATCTTTTGCTTCTTGCAATCGATCGAGTTGAGCTAGAGACATCATTTTAACGACCGCAGCTTCTTGCAGTCTCTCGCAAGAAGCTATAGATAGTGAATGCTTCGCCCCTATCGCCAGCAGTTCGTCAGATGCAGCAAGAGCTTGTTGGAAGCGCCGCTCTTTAAACGAGCAGCAATTAATTACGATCAATCCCGCCAGCAAAAGCGATGGATCGTTTACTTGTTTCGACCGCTCACGCAGCAAGTTAACAGCATCACGAGCCAGAGCCAGAGCCAAAAGATTACTACCTTGACTCTCGTGATAGATGGCCAAACAGAGCGAAGGGTAGATCGTCTCAAGACTATTTTTGCCATACTCGTCTTGGGCTAGACCGAGAGCGATACGAAAAGCTTGACCTGCTAATTCACTGTCGCCAGCCGCTAATCGAGCACGTCCTAGCTCACAAACGGCACGAAAGACCAGCATGGTTGGAATAGGTGCCTTAGCCTTAATCTCTTTACTCTTCAAATCTAGCGTATCTACCGCCTGACGCAATGCTTGATCATCACCATGTAGAGCGGCCTGCGCAGCCGTCACCGCCAGTAGTACCAAATCAGCCTCACTGTTAGCTCCGGGGCCAGCTTGAGCTTGGCTGAGCTGGGCCGCTGCACCATCGAAGTCGGCCACCTCGCGCCTGAGATATGCATTGCGCAAATGCTCGTTCGCTTCAAGGGAATTACAGTTACTATTGCTGCTGTTGCTAGAAGGCATAATCAGAAACCCAAATCAGTTACTATTATTACTGTTACCATCGTTTTTTGCCTCACTAGCAGCGCACTGCTTAGGCGCTATATTTCTTACGTTCTGGACAGACTTCAGAAATAACTTCTTGAATTTTGCTAAGAATACTGCCCAAGCCAAAACGAATTTTCGCCGATGCAATAACAGGATTTGGCACCTGCGCAACTAACCAAGCAAGATCCTCTTTACGCACTATATCCGCTTTATTCAAAACAGTGATCATAGGTTTATCAACTGCACCAAGATCACTTAACACATCGTGCACAGCACTAATATGTTCAAGTACATTGGGGTGTGATGCATCGACCACATGCACAAGAACATCTGCCACGGCCACCTCTTCTAAGGTAGCTCTAAAAGCCGTGACGAGCGATGTCGGCAACTTCTTGATGAAACCCACAGTATCAGAGATAAGAATGGGGCTGTTGTCGGGCAACGTGGTTCGTCTAGTAGTTGGGTCAAGAGTGGCAAATAGCTTATCTTGAGTGAAAACATCAGACTTGGTTAGTGCGTTTAGTAAAGTAGATTTGCCCGAGTTTGTATATCCAGTTAAAGCCACCACAGGTAAATTCTCGTTGATGCGCCGCTTGCGTTGCACATCACGATAATTGCCAATGCGCTCGGCGTCAGCTTCAAGCAAGGTAATTTTTTCACGAATACGACGGCGATCAATTTCTAACTTGGTTTCACCGGGTCCTCTCGTGCCGATTCCACCACCTAGACGAGAAAGATTGTCGCCTTTACCTATCAAACGAGGCAAGAGATACTTCATTTGGGCTAGCTCAACCTGCAACTTACCCTCTTTTGTCTGAGCCCGCTGGGCAAAGATATCTAGAATTAACTCCGTGCGGTCTATAACCTTCACACAAACAACTTCTTCGATATTACGTTTCTGACTTGGGGTCAATTCTTGGTCGACCACAAGCAAAGTCGCTCCCAACTCTTGCATGTGCAAGGCAACTTCTTGCATCTTTCCTGAGCCAAAGAAATATTTAGGGTCTGGCTGTTGTCGTGTCTGCATCAACCGACCACACACAGTTGCACCAGCAGTTCGAGCCAGCCTTGCCAACTCATCTAAATCGTCTTCGACTTGCCAGGCATCGGTGCCATCACTAACTAAGCCGATCAAATAAGCACGCTCTTCACCTTCAGCCACGGCCAAACCAGGAGCTTGAGTGCGAAACTCTTGTTCTAAGGCGCTAATTAACTCTTCAAAGTTATCATCCTGTGCCCGTCTAGCCGTTGAACCGGGCATGACCTTCCATAGTTTGCCCTCGGCATCGCGGCCGGGAAGCAAGTGGGCAATATGTACCACGTCGGCTATTTTCGACTGTTCACCCTTGCTGCGACTAAAAGTGCCTGCAGGGTTAACGCCTACCTGAGCCAACAAATCTAGGCGATTGCGCGCCAGGCACTGCAGATTTTCTTTTGAAACAAACTCACTGCCGTCAGTGGGCTTCTGTTCTCCAGCTTGCTTGCCGTCTCCGCCTTGCTTCTTGTCGTCACTACTCTGCTTACGGTCATCTAGCCGAGTATGAATAATGCGATGGCCACAGAGCCTTCCGGGGCCAACACGCACGCCACGAAGTTCGGGCATATTGACTTCAAAGGGCTGCCCAACAGTGACATTAACTACCTGCCCACGGCGATTGACTACAAGAGAAAGCGGATAGCCTGTTTCATGCGAGAGCTCTGCTACAGAATCAGCAAGTTCTATTGTCAGAATCTTGTCTTTAGGAATACGCTGTTGCAACAAGCGATTGAGCTTCTTAATCTCAGACTGTTTCAGGCCTTTCGCCTTACCTAAGTCAAGTTTGCCGTGCAATCAGTAAACCTCAGACAGGGGCTAAAAAATTGGACATTATCGCGGTGGCAGATGCTGCTAAAAGGGAGAGTTTATCAAAGATCCGGACTATAAAGCCAAGCATCACTACCGGATCATACCCGTTTATCAGTCTAATTTCACCCACATTTAATGTATATCAAAGGCCTAGAAATAAGGGTCTTAAGATATGCGCTGAAATCTGTCCTTTAACTTCTGCGCTTTGCTATTGGCCCTTACTTTTGATCGGCCGCTACTTCATCAGCATGCACTGGCCTAAACTCAAGAGTGGGCAATTCTCTAGTGCCGCCTCGCCTTTCTTTGAAGACAGTTCCCAGAGTACCCCAGTCCATCACGAGAGTTCCGCCTTGAGCCCGGTGCTGCTTGTCCCAACCCATCATAGTGTCTAAGCAGGCATGGTCTATATATTCAACATCTTCTAGGTGAACGTGCAGTTCAGTGGTTGGCTTGACCGACTCAATAGCTTCAGCAATACGAGGCAAACTCAAGAATGTGGCTGCCCCCTTGAGCGAGACATCTGTGCGGTTACGCTCAGGATGTTCAGTGATTTTGATATCAAGGCGAGAGAAGATATAAAGCAACTTGGCAATAGAAAAGACGACTCCAGCAATAACACCAGTAAGCAAGTCGACACAGACAATCAGAACAATGGTGATGATATAAATGGCCGCTTCCGAGCGACCATACTGCTTAATCTCTTTGAAGACTTTCCAGTTGATCATCTTGTAGCCGGTAAAGACAAGCAAGGCTGCCAAGGCTGAGGTTGGTATCAACTCAAGGATGTTAGGGAAGAGAGCCACAAATATAAGAATCCACAAGCCGTGCATGAAAGCTGAAGCCCTTGTACGAGCGCCAGCGTTCAAGTTAACGCCACTGCGCACCATAACTCCTGTAAGAGGCAAGCCGCCTATGAGTCCGCACAAAGAGTTGCCAATGCCTTGTCCAACCAATTCACGGTCATAATTTGTGCGCTGACCACTATGCATTTTATCAAGGGCACTGCATGTCAACAGGGTCTCGGCCGCAGCAATAAATGCAATAGCCAAGGCATCAAAGAAAATCTCCCAATTGAAGATTGAAACTAAAGCTGAAGGGCTCGGCAAAGAAACAGCTGCAAATAGGTTACTTGGAATTGTTACGTAGCGGACCGTCAGATGCAAGAAAGCAGCCACAGAAGTTGCCACTACTACTGCTACCAATGAACCGGGCAAAACTTTCATGCGACCAACGGCGAAGCGCTGCCACAGGGCCAATATTACAATGGTCAAAACGCCAATAGCAGCAGCGATGTGATGAGTAGAATCGCCATCATGAGCCATCCAGTTCAGCCCCTTATAAGCTGAAATAGGCATAGAAAGCAAATTCTTGATACCACTGCCCTTGGGGCTATCATCGACCATGACGTGAAACTGAGCGGCTAAAATGAGCAAACCAATACCCGATAACATGCCGTGAATGACAGCCGGGGGAACGGCTCTGAACCAAGGCGCGAATCGACACAAACCAGCTACAATTTGAATTAGTCCGGCGAGAAAAATAATAACTCCCAGCTTTTCGATGCCATGCTCGCGGATAAGCTCAAGCACCAGTACGGCTAAACCAGCAGCAGGGCCACTAACTTGGAGCGGGCTGCCCCCTAGAATTGACACAACAAGACCGCCAACAACACCAGTGAGTATGCCTTTAGCAGGGTCGACCCCAGAGGCTATAGCGATACCCATACATAGCGGCAAAGCAACGATGAAGACTACTACCGAGGCAAGAAAATCATTGCCAAAATGTCCAAAAAGAGGTTTTCTCGCGCCCATCTTTTCGGGCTCAACGATTTTCTCGTCTCCGTTCTCAATTTTTTCCATATACACTTGCTGTGTGACGCATCGGCGCGCAGTAGTAAATTGCCAGTACTAAGGTTAATCTTATATCAATTGTTTGCTCCGGAGCCTTCATCAAACTTGCACGGAAAGTTTAATTTAGCAACCGGCCATGATTTTGTGGCGCAAAAGGGGTCGTGCACCTGACTCGCCGCAGGTTTTAAGGTTGGGAATAACCTTGCCCGGATTGAGAATTCCCTCTGGGTCAAAAGCCTCTTTTAATCTGCCCATCATGGCCAAATCAAGAGCATTGTAAACAAGAGGCATCTCCATCATTTTTTCAATGCCTATGCCGTGTTCACCTGACAATGTCCCACCCATTTCAACGCAGAGTTCTAGAATCTCCTTGCCAGCCAACATTACTCGCCTCACTTCATCTTCATTTTCGCGATGATAAAGCATGCACGGGTGAAGGTTGCCATCACCAGCATGATAGACATTGGCTATGGTCAATTCCAACCGTTGGCCAATTTTCTCAATACCAGCAATCACTTCAGCCAAGCGAGAACGCGGTATGACACCATCTAAAACATATCCATGCGGCGCGATGCGACCAAGAGCACCAAAGGCAGTCTTTCGCGCTTTCCATATAGTGGCGCGCTCTTTGGCATCAAGGGCCCAACGCAATGAAATCACGCCATTACTCTCTAAGCAACTTTCTACCACTTTGCGCTGAGCCGAAATAGCAGCACTGGGACCATCTAGTTCGATAATAAGAAGGGCTGCGGCTCCTCTATTTAAGCCCATTGCCAAATAGTCTTCTACAGCATTTATTGTAAGTTGATCAATCATCTCCATGGCCGCCGGTATCACACCAGCTGCCACTACATCTGATACTGCCTGGCCAGCTTGCCCGACCGACTGAAAATAGGCCAGCAGTGTCTCGACTTTTTCTGGCCTCGGTATTAGCTTTACAAGAGCCTCACAAGCAATGCCAAGAGTTCCTTCAGAGCCAATGAAAAATCCAGAAAGATCAATCTCATTGCTTGTTCGAGCGGCACCACCGAACGTGACAATACTACCGTCGGCAAGCACCACCTTTAGACCGGCAATATGATGGGTGGTCATACCATACTTAAGTGTATGCGGCCCACCAGCATTCTCAGCTATACTTCCACCAATAGTTGAGGCCACTTGGCTGCTTGGATCAGGAGCAAAATACAAATTGTGTTTAGCTGCTGCCAACGATACAGAGACATTGGTGGCACCGGCCTCAACTAAAGCCAAGCGCTCAAGTGGATCAACATGCAAAACGCGGTTCATACGGGTCAGAACCAAACTAATGCCGCCACGCACGCAAGTGCTTCCCCCAGACAGACCAGTGCCTGCACCCCGTGGAGAAATGGGTATTTTG
>LNEX01000375.1 GCA_001464165.1 bacterium Ga0077546 | reverse complement strand
CTCGAGTACTATAAAGAATACGTAGTTAAACAGCGCTTGAAGCTAGCAAATATAGCTTTGAGTGCACCAGAAACAGTTTTTCCGTTTGTGGTTGCGCCCACAAATAAAATGTTTGCTGCTAGCCCTTTTGTTCAAAGTATGTTGGTCCTGATTTTGGTTTTTCAGGCATTTATGGGGGTGATTTACCCATCACTTGATGCCATTACCGGAGAACGCGAGCGTGGCACTCTCGAGGCATTGTTATCGACTCCGGTGCGGCGCAGCCATCTATTTATTGGTAAATTAGCAGCCATTACTATTAGCTCTTTTGCAGTGGTTCTTTCTACTCTTACCGGTTTCTATCTCTCTCAATTTATTCAAATCAAGTATTTTTCGTTCTTACCGGCCACTCTTGCTAGTCAGCTTAATTCTCCTCTTTCGGTGGCCTTACCTCTGCCCTGTGTAATCTTGGTGGCTCTAATGATGCTGCCACTGTGTCTTTCTATGGCTGCTGCGGCTATGGCTTTAGCAACTTTTGCTAGAACTGTACAGCAAGCCCAGGCTTATATGCTGCCGCTGATGCTGATTACTACTATTCCATTGTCGGTAATGGCCTTGGGCGAAGTTCACATTGATGGCCCTTGTGCCTTTGTGCCCTTTCTCAATTCGATAGTGGCTATGGATGATTCTCTCTCTGGGCGCATTTCTCCATTTTACATGCTTGTAGCCGCTTTCATTTCTGCTGCTTTCGCTTTGACACTTTGCACTGTTGTTGCTCCAGTGGTCGACCGCGAAGATATTTTGTTCGGTATTGAAGAATCGCCAACTAGACGCTTTAGCGAGCATAATTTCGGCCGTGAGCTATTTTTCTTAAGCAGCACAGTATTCTTGTTGATGTTCTATCTTTCGCAAATACTCGTGCTAAAGCACCATTTGCTAGGTATGGCTCTGACACAGCTTCTGGTTATATTGCTTCCCGGTTTGATCCTAGCTTTGTTTTGGCTCAAGCTGCCGACTCGGGCCGTGCTTCGGCTGTACATGCCCAAAGGTGGCATTCTCACATTGATTGGTGCTTTGATGTTGGCACCACTATCGGTACTGCTCGCGGGTTTGCTTGCTACTCTCTTCACCAGGCTTGTTCCAGGAAGTGCTGCTTTAAGCAAACTAATGGAAGAGTATATGGGGTTGAATACCCAGCCTCTCTGGCTGTTGCTCTTGGTGCTGGGAGTGATGCCAGCTGTTTGTGAAGAGCTGCTCTTTCGTGGCGTCATTCTTTCGCTTATGCCCAAGCGTTTTTCGACCATGCGCCGTGTATTGACTGTCGGTGGCATGTTCGGTGCTTTTCATATGAGCCTTTTGCGCTTTCTTCCTACCGGTCTGCTTGGCTGTGTTCTTACTTTCTTGGCAATTCGCACAGGTTCTGTCTTTCCTTGTATGTTGCTGCACGCTGGCCACAACATGCTTTCTGTTTTCATCGCTGTACGACTGAAAGAGAAGATTGGTGGTAGCGAGCTTGCCATTGGCCTTGTTACTGGTTTAGTCGGGGTGGCAATAATAGTTTTTGCCATAAGGTCGGCTGAGAAAAAGGAGAACAGAGAGCGAAACTTGAAAAGAGAGAAAGAAGAGAAAGAAGCTATTGGTGGCACTTGAAAGCAAAGACCATCTCAATTTATTTGCTTGCCTTGTTCTTCAGCTTTGCTGGGGTTATGCATTTTGTTAAACCCGATATTTTTGTGCGTGCCATGCCACCATATTTACCCTATCAACTAGAGCTAGTTTTCATTAGTGGGGTCTTTGAGATATTAGGAGCAGTCGGCTTGCTTGCTCCTTTGCCTAGGCTTCGTGCGGCTGCTGGATTTGGGCTGATTGCACTTCTAATCGCTGTCTTTCCAGCCAATATAAATATGGCTTTGAATCCGCAACTGTTTAAAGAGATTGCGCCAGTTATTTTATATTGCCGTCTGCCACTGCAGCTTGCCTTTATTCTTTGGGTGCGCTGGGCCTCTAAGCCTATGGTAGAGCCGGTAGAGCCATAGCGTAGTAGACGCGGTATCCTTTTTTGTAAGGTACGATGCCTTCAACAAAGACAACGTTGGGTACCTGATGCACCGTGCTTGAGGCATTTTTCTTTTCCCAGTCTAACTCTGGTTCAAATATTGCTTTGGGGCAACGCGCCAGCAATTTAGTTGGATCTTTCTTGTCGAAAAGAGCCCAGCCGGTGCGGTAAGCAAGTGTGTCGTCGCCGCCATTATAGAGCAGTAATATTCCGTCTTTTGTAATGATAGGATGGGGGCCTGGCTCCACTACTCTAGAGTCAAACTGCCCATGGCGATGAGCTAATATTGGTCGACCAAGAGCGTCTTGCCAGGCGATTCCGTCGTTTGATTGAGCAATGCCCATTTGATCGGCGGCCATCCTGCTGGCACTGTGGGTGGTATCGCTATTGCCTATTTCCCTGGCGTCGGCCATGTAGTACATCCAGTATTTGTTATTGATTTTGAGCGGCCGTGCTTTGCCGTCGACAATGATGGCGCCAGATTTAGTCCAGTGAATGTTCCAGCCTGCTTTGTTTGAAGTGGTTGTGGCTGGCATCATGACAGCGACTCTTTTCCAGTGATGTAGATCTCCTGGTAAAGAGCGATAACTGACTAGCTGTGCTGCATCGTTGACTTTGCTGTAGGCCGTGGCTGTGGCCAACCAGCGGTTGTTGCGTTTATTGTTATATTTAAAATCTTGAGTTAGTCTGGCGTCTTCGATGCCATCTTTATCGTCGTTAAGGTTAGGCGCTATGACTGCTTTGTCAAATCCAATGCGAGAAACTCCGCTCTCGTCTTGCCCGCGATAGAGCAAGGCCGTATGGCCATTCTTCAAGAGGGTAGCGGCTGGTTTGAAAGCCCCGGCGCTGTCGAATCTTCCGGCACGGGGTCCGAGTATAGGTTTGTCTGAGAGGCGTTTGAGCTTGGAGAAAACCAATATTTGCTTTGTTGGCTTGGCTTGCACGGCACTACTTTGGCTTGCAAAAAGGGAGACAGCAATGGCAAGTAAGCATAGTAGTTTTAGTCTCAAATTATCCTTTGTAGTCTCAACCCAAGTTTTAGTTAAACTTCGATGCTCTCGGGGAGCGGCGTCCAGCGCGGTGTTAGCTCGTCTTTGCGCTGGTGATATTCTTGCACCAGTTCATCGGCAGTAGTAAATTCGCTGCCTTCGTGATTGAATTTGGCACCAACCGCTTGCATATTCGCCGCCATTTCTCTGCCCACAGCAGCAGTTATGTCTTGCACGGTGCGATCAAATTCTTTCATTTCTTTGCCCCGCTCTGGGGGCGCATGATAAAGCAAGTTGCTCAACGTTGCTGGGCTATCGGGCGGTGGTTGCTTGTTCGATTCGGTAAATGCTTCCAGTTCAAGTCCATACTTCTTTCGCTCGGCTTCAAGGGCATCGAGCTTTTCTTTGGGCATATCACGTTCGGCTTGATCGAGCATTTCTGTAAATTTAGCAATACCTGGCTTGAGCACTTCTTGGTTGACGGCCTGCTCGAAGCGGTCCATCAGTTCAAAGGCTTGGCGAAACTCTTGCTCGCGCTCTTCGCCTACAATTCTTGTCAGGTCACCTGGCACCGGACCTTGCGGTGGCACCGCGTCTACTTCTGTATTTTCGTTGGCACTGCC
>LNEX01000374.1 GCA_001464165.1 bacterium Ga0077546 | reverse complement strand
TGTCTTGACCTATGGTCTTTTTCTCTAATGACCATGAGTCCAGTGGTGATACGCCGCTGTCGCCCCCTTCTGCTGGTGAGTCTGGGGTTGAATCTTGAGGTGCTTCAGGTGCTTTCTTTGGCTCTAGGCCGTCAATAGTGAGAGGTGGTACCGATGGCGGAGTGTCCACAGGCCTAGCCTGACCTTGCGCCAAATTGTCACTTGGATTTGACCCAATGGGCGATAGGGCGTGCAGCTCACTGTGCAGAGCGTCTTCGCTGTCCTCGGCTTCACCGTGAGCAGCCGGTTCTAGTTTCTTCACCGGAGTATCGAGTGTCTCGCTTCTATCGGTCATATTAAAGGCCTCAATTGCTTCTAATATTCTGCCCTGAATGCCAACTTTTCAACTGCTAGTTGAATGTAATTCACCCTGGTTTTGAGGCATAATTTAGGAGCAAAATCGTGTTTGATTGCCAAGGAGATTTAATGTCTAACCACTTCACTGGACTCAGCCTAGGCCCACCCCTGGGCGATCAGCGACTCGACCTCTGTGACCTTTATGCCTTTCAGTCGCCAGCTGATCCCACTAGAACGGTTCTCATACTTAATGCCAATCCCTCGGCTGATGCCTTGCATCCTGACGCCATTTATCGCTTGGCTATCGACAACAATGGCGATTTATTAAACGACATTGCTTTCAGCTATGTCTTCTCTCAGCCCAAAGACGGCAAACAAACAGTCGATGTATACGTGGCCAAGGGAGCAGAAGCCCAGTCGGTAGAAGCTGTTGGCACAAAAATCATCTCAGCTGCCGAGGTGTCGTTTGGTCCCACCCCTAATATAGTCAAGGCTGGCAATTACACATTTTTTGCTGGCAGTCGCAGTGATGCTTTCTTTTTTGACTACGAAGGAATTAAGAACCTCTTTGATACATCCGGGGGGCGGAACTTTACGGCACCGCACCTAGGTGGTGACTCGCCATGGACTGGCGTAGATTCGAACACTGAAGCCAATGTTTTCGCCATTGTGATTGAGCTACCTACTAGCGAGCTTGAGGCCAACCCTGAGATTCGTATCTGGGGCCGCTGCAGTGTGCGCCGGGACGGTGAGCTAATGCACGTGGACCGTGCCGGGCACCCTTCGGTTAGTAGCTTCTTCAACACCGATGAGACCAAGGAAGAATACAATGCTAGCGAACCAGTCAATGATTACAAGCGCTGGCTGGAACTGTTTGTGCATTTGATGGGGCACACCGGCAATTACACAAGAGAAGAAGCGATTGCCGCAATTGATGAGAGTCGCATTCTCCCTGACATGTTGAATTTTGATCCGTCTAAGCCAGCAGGCTATCCTAATGGCCGCACATTCTTAGATGATGTCATCAATGCGCGGCTTTCATTCTTGTCAAAAGGTGACATACCGCCTGATGGTCTTTCGCCGCACACTGACACACTGAGTGTCTTTCCATACTTGGGTACACCGCACAGCAAGTAGTATTTTACTTATGACTAGGAATAATTATGCCAACCACAACAGTTGAAGGGGAGAAGCGAGTAGCCGCTGAAAAGGCAGTTGAGTTTGTTGAGAATGACATGATTCTGGGCCTGGGCACTGGATCAACAGTGGCTTTCGTTTTACAGGCTCTCGCTCGAAAGGTTAAGGAAGGTCTTAGAGTTAAAGGCATTCCCACATCAGAAGCAACAGCCAAATTGGCTCGGGAGCTAGGAATAGAGCTTACTGATTTTGACCATCATCAGATTTGCGATCTAGTTATTGATGGTGCCGATGAAGTTAATGGTAATCTCGATTTGATCAAAGGCGGTGGTGGCGCACTGCTGCGAGAGAAAATTGTCGCTTCGTCTGCACGCAAATTTATTGTCATTGTTGATTCGCTAAAGCTTGTTGATAAACTTGGAAAGTTTCATGTGCCAGTAGAAGTGATTCAATTTGCATCGCCCTTGGTGCAGCGTAAGGTTACAGACCTTGGTGGTACGGGGAAATTGCGCCTGCTCCCAAGCGGTCAGCCATTCATAACTGATGAAGGTAATTACATACTCGACTGCAACTTCGGTTTAATCGACAAACCGGCTGAGCTTGCCGCGCAGCTAGAAAAGATTCCTGGAATCGTTGAGCATGGGCTCTTTATCAACTATGCCACCATGGTGATTGTCGGGCGCGGGGATACGACAGAAATTATTGATAGATTGGGGTGAAGAAGGGAAATGGTATTTTTCGACAAAGAAGCACAGGAGCTGAGAGCGCGCTGGAAAGCAATTGATGTTAAGGCTATCAACTTTGTCGAATCGCCCTTTGGCCTTACTGAAGATGGGCTGCAAGACTTTCGTGGTTATACTGTGCGCGGCACTTTGGGCGACGAACACATAATTTCAAAGAAGAGATTTGAGAAATGTGATTTGTCTTTTTCACAGTTTGTTCACTGCAAGATTATTGATAGTTGGTTTGTAAGCAGCAAACTTTATGCAGCGGATTTTCATTCTTGTCGGGTTATTTCCTGTCCGATGCCAAATTGTATGACTGAACTCTGGGTTCGCTACCAGGCGCCGGAACCGCCGTTTGTGAGTTTGGAAGAGCATATTAGATTGCTTCTGGCAGGCATTGATCAATCGCGACTTAAGGTTCGGACGAGGGCACAGCTCGAGTTGATAGACTTGAACAGAGCGGTTGTTTTCTGTCTGTCAATGCAGAGTGCTCCTAGTTCAGAAGCGTTCATCATTCTTGCTAATTTGCTTGCTTCGTCGGTCGATCCACCGCCACTAGTCGTGCTCAGTCAGGATGAGTTTTCAAATCGCAGTAAGCGTGATAGACAGCAACTGAAAATTCTATTCGATGGAAAACCATCTGGGCTTGCAGAGGTTGCTTGGATTCAGAATCAAAAGGTAATTGCTTCAGACTGTCTGGCCAGGTTGCCGATTCGTGAGACTGTTATAGAAAGGCTTGGGCTGCTCGGCTGTCGGGCTCAAGAAAGTTCTACGGCAATGAGTGAAGAACGGTTCTGGGAAATCGTAGATCTTGCCAATCCATATGAGCGACCATATTTACCAAAGGCGCATGCCGAAAGGCTCATGGCAGTCTTTGAGGCTCTTTCTGATAGAGAGCTGGAGCTGTTTGAGATCTTTAGGGATTCTCTATCGACGCAGATTTATTCTTTTGACATGGCTACTGCGGCTAGCACAATTGGTACAGGCTGCAGTGACGATAGCTTTATTGATTTTTGTGCAGCGTTGGTTTATCGAGGGAAATATGTATTTTATGCTGTGCTTGAGACCACAGAAGAGGCATTACTCAATCTTGATGGCGCTCACTACATGCTTGCTGAAGGTTTTGGCTATATAGTTGATGTTCAAATTGAGCGCAGGCCTGAGTTGAAGAAGACCTTGTCGAAAGTTCGCCGTCGTTATTTAGGTTCAAAAGTGGGCTTTGGCGGCGTGCCAATCGATGATGAAGAGAAGGCATTTCGCAAGCGATATCCAAAGCTTTTTAAAAAATATTGGGATAAGGAAGAGTATCAGCTGAACTACGCATTGTCGCTTGATTGTGATTCGGTCGAAGGTTAAAACCAAGCTCGTACGTAAAATCCTTGCTGGCCCCAGAATCGACAATATCGGGCTGCGCACAGAACTATGTCTAGTTGCTGGATGTACTCATTAGTATCAGCCTGGCTCCAGTCAACTCTATTCAGATCGATTTTTCTAATTCGTGCACTTGAATTAGCGCGTTCTTCAAGTTGGTCGGCGTATCTCAGGAGCTGCTCCGCTTTCATTGTCTCAAAGGCTTGATCTAGCAGTTTCTTGCCAATGACATCTACGCAGTCATTTAAAAAACCGCCTCTGAAGCTCGTGCTGTCAACGCCGTCATAGTAGCCACCATTGCTATAGCGCGGTATTCCGTCGCATGGCTCTGCCAGGCTAATTATGCCGCGGCCATGAAACTGTCTCACCCATTCGTTAAACGGCTCTTCTGGCTGCTCATTCTGGTATCGCTCTTGCATAAAATTGTTGGCAATTTCATCGAAGCCTACTCTTGGAGCATTTACTGCCTCTGGTGTAAATCTGGAAACTAAGTCTAGCTGGTCGTGCAGCTCGTCGATTGTGTCCTCTGTGCTGGTTAGGACAGCGTCCAGAATCTTATTAAACTCAACTTCTTTACCGGGCAGTGGCCCTGCGGCAGGTATCCAATCTAATCCCAATGTTGATTTCCTTCTAGTTGCATTTTTCAAATTATGAACCTAGTCCTCTGTCTCTGCAAGGTATCAGATCTAACTGCCTATCAAGCAGTTGTTCAACTGTTCTTTACCGGCCAGAGTATTGACTAATGGTTGCTAATCTCCATTTAGAATCTGGAGAAATAATATGCGCGATATTGTTCGATTGTTTTGTGCGCTAGGTTTGAGCCTGTTGGTATCTGGCTCGGCATTTAGTGTTGAAGCCCAGGTGAAGGTTAAGCCTGCCGCTGTTAGTGTTGATGAGATGATTCGATGGATGCCAGCTGACACTGAATCTATAGCTGTCACGCAAGCGCCAGTTCGGCTATCGGCAAGGCATGACTGGGCTGGGGTTGGACCCGAAACTGTACTTGACAGGCTTGCCGATGCCAGCGCTTTGTTGCCAGATTATGATTGGTCTAAGGGCGTCAAGCTGGCGAGAGTGGTAAGCGGATCTCGCAGGTTTTCTTTGCCTAAGAACTTAGGGCCGTTTCTATTTGAAGGCTGCTCCATTCTCGAATTTGCATCTGATTCAAGGTTAACCGCAGAGCAGTTTTTGAAAGGCATCTCTGTCTGTAGCGGCAAGACAGTCACTCTCTGTGGGAAGGAAGTCGTTGAAGTAGTTAGGGCGATTGACGAAGATAGTTGGAGATTCTATGCTTGTGCACTATCACCGAATGTGGTGCTCTGGGCTACTGATGCGAAGTTTCTCACTTCGGTGTTGCAACGTTCTGCAAGTAAAAGTCCGCGTGTGGCATTTACAGAGGCTTTCCCTCTGTGGCGTTGGATAGACCGCGAGGCTGACTTCTGGGGGCTGCGTGACTACTCGAAGATTGTAGAGCTTCACAGGTATATGAATTCACCCTCTAGCCTAATAGAGCCGGATGCCAGTCTGTATAGAGATAAAAAGCCAGTAGGTTACGCGGTTTACTACAAAACCGAAGACAGTAAGTTTATAAAAACATTTGTCTCAAAAGACAAAAAGGCTCAGGCAATTCGAGAACACTGGCAGAGGCAATCTGCAGAAAAGTGTCACGTAACTTGTTGGGAAAGGCAGCCCGCCCCGAACGTATTACAATTCGCTGAGGATGTGACAGAAGGCGATGACGAGCATAAATTCGTACTGCCGCTGGTGGTCGTATCTGACTTAGGTCATGCGGCTTTCTGATGCTGGCAGGAATCTATTGGGTACATGGATAGTATTCGGTTTCTCGTCTGGAAATGGTGCTAAGGGTGCAAAAGCTATTTAGGTCAGCAAATTTAGGCGGTGAGTGGTGAGAGCACCTCGTGCAGCTGCTGGTGGAAGCGGCAATCGGCCACCCTCTGGATTTCGTGCTGGGGATCGGCTTATGTGTCTTGTTTTAGAACCGGCGATTGACGGCTATAACGTAACTATTTTGAAAGGAAAACTGCCTGGTTTTATGAAGACTGATGTGGAGATTGAGTTGGGTGCAGAGGTTGAAGCCCAGTTTATTTGCGTTCATCGAGGGCAATTTCTCTTGGCGCCTATCTATTCTCAACGCCGACAGCTGAATTGGAGCGAAATTGTCATCTCAGAAGAAACCTAATTGTCCGATACCTGCTAACAACGCCCGAGAGGAAAAATGCCTTCAATCAATGTTTGTTTGCTGCTAATGGTTCTTCAACTCGGCGTCTTGTCTGCCAGTGCTCAGATGCCACCACCGCCGGCGCCGCCACCAATTCCACCAGAATTATTGAATCAAACATCAACCGCTGATGATTCTGTAGCAACTGCTGCTGCTGCCAGCGCATATGTTACTCCTGCGAAGAGAGCTCTGATTCTGGAATACATGCAGCTGTCTGGCAGAAGCACTAGTGCAGCTCCTCCAATTGAACAGATGATGGGTTTAGTTAGAGCGCAGTTGCCGAAGATGACAAAGCAGCTGTCTGGGAGCATGCCTGGCATGATATCGGGGATGACTTCGCGACTTGCTCCTAATGCTCCAAATGTTTCTAAAGTTTCGCCGCTTACGAGCATGCAGCAGAAGGCAATGATGGAGGACGCTCAGGAGGCTGTCGGCCGCATCACCCAGCGTTCTGGTGAAATTTTAGGGCAGAATAAGGAGCTGCCGCAGATTATGGAAGATACCTTCGTCAGCGTCTACGACAAATATTTCAGCGAACAAGATTTGAAGGACATAATTGCTTTTTATCACACTCCAATTGGAGAGAAGCTTCGCAAGCAGCAGGCCGCTATCGATAAGGAGATGATGACTCTGAGCATAACTCGCTCTGTCGCTCCAATTGGCAAAGTCATGCAGCAGGTTCAGGAAGAAGAAGAGTTATTTGCGCCAGATAAGCTAAGCCCAGGCAAGTGACCGTGAGTTTTAGTTGGCATTCTCTGAGAGAATGGAGCCATGGATAATCGCTCATGAGAAAAACTGATGAAATCGTCAGGTTTCTAGATGCCCCACCCACTTGGTTTGCCTTGGTTGTGTGGATGTATCCATTGTTCTATTCCATCTTTTGCGTTGTGATTGCAGCCGCATATGGAATCTCGCAGTTTCTCGGCTATTTCTTTCTGTTCGCATTCTTCGCGTCACTAATCTTTCTCTTCCAATCGAGCCGGTGGTTTCGTTCTCGGGTTGCTTTCATGGCACCTTGTTGGCTTTTCTTCGTCGTCGCTTGCTCGAGCACGACTCAAGGCGCGCTGACATCTGCTGTGTCTAAAGCATTCAGCGCTGTGACCTCGCAACTCCAAAACATATCAGCGATAGAAGTTCGTGAACGTGAATTGCAACAACGCTCTTCAGAAGCTCAAGTCGCAGGCAAAGAAGAAATGCTTTTACGAAAGACTTTGGCTGCTGGTGAAGCGCAAAAGCCGCAATCCCTAGAAGTTGCCAGAGCTGCAAATCAGCTGGCCTTGTGCTGTTTTCACCAAGGTAAGTACGAAGAATCCGAAACCCTGTTCTTGAAGTCTCTCGCTTTGCGAGAAAAACTTGCTGGTCCCAATGATCCAGAAGTGGCCGAGAGCTTAATTGGTCTTGGATTGCTTTATGCATCGCGCCACCAGTTCGAGAAGGCTATTGTTGCCCACAAGCGTGCTCTTGTTATTGACGAAAAGGAGCTGGGACCCAATCATCCGCTGTTAGCTACTGATTTGCGAAATCTTGCCAATGACTATAAGGGCTATGGCAATTTGCCAGAGTCAGAAATGCTTATGCGTCGCGCTGTTGCCATTGACGGCGACGTGCCGAAGAGTAAGCAGGCGATTTCCCCTTAATGTAGAGTTAGCCGATTCTTCATACACAATAGCCCTGATTGCCACTTTGTGGCCTACATGTTATGGAAATTTGCGGGAACCTTTAGCGCTCAGTCCAGTCTGCGGGGTTACAAAACGCAGAGGTGAAGGAATGAAGTCGTCTAAAGTTCGATATGCAGTGGTTGGCCTTGGTCACATAGCTCAAGTGGCAGTATTACCAGCTTTTGAACATGCAACTGAGAATTCCCAATTGACTGCCCTAATAAGTAGTGATCCCGAGAAGCTCCACGAACTCTCTGAAAGATATGGTGTCAAAAACTGTTTCTCATATGATGAATACGAGACTGCCTTAAGAAGCAATACGTTTGATGCAGTGTATATTGCTTTGCCCAATGACATGCATAAAAAATACGCTATCGCAGCTGCCAATGCTGGTATTCATGTTCTTTGTGAAAAGCCGATGGCTACCTTAAAAGACGATTGTAAACAGATGATTGCCGCTGCGAAATCGAATAACGTTAAGCTAATGGTGGCTTACCGCTTGCACTTTGAGCGCACCAACATGAAGACAGTTGAGGCTCTTGAACTGGGCAAGATAGGCATTCCAAAACTTTTCAATTCTTCTTTCACGCTGCAAGTACGTGAAGAGAACATTCGCACGCAGAGAGAGCATGGTGGCGGGCCGTTGTATGACATTGGTATTTATTGCATAAATGCCGCGCGCTACGTTTTTCAAGAAGAGCCTATTGAGATAATGGCTTTGGCTACTAATGGAACAGATTTTCGCTTCGAAGAGATTGACGAATCAGTAGCAGTAATCATGAAGTTCTCCAATGACAGAATCGCATCGTTTGTTTGTAGTTTTGGCTGTCAGCAAGTCTCTCACTACGAAGTTGTGGGCACCAAGGGTAGTATTCGTGTTGATCCCGCCTATGAGTATGCCGATGAAACTGGGTTTGAACTAAAAGAAGGCAAACGTGAACATTCGTTGGTAACCGGAAAAAGAGATCAGTTTGCCCCTGAGCTGATTCACTTTAGCGGTTGTGTACTCTGTGGAGATGAGCCAAGACCATCAGGTTTTGAAGGCCTGGCAGATATTCGTATTATTGAAGCAATCCAGGTGTCAATTGCCACTGGTGAAGCTGTTACGCTTGCTCCATTCAACCCACCGACAAGTAAGCCGACCTCCGAGTTGATCAATGAAAAACCTGGCGTTAAGAAAACAGAACTCGTGAAGGTGCAGTCTGGCTCTAAAGATTGATCTTTCTCTAAAGAGAACTTTGATTCACCTTAGATTATGCAAGGTACCTTCCTAACTGGGACGAGTGGTCGGACGCTAGCAAGTAATTACAAATGGTAGAATCAGATCTGCGAAGAAAATACTGAAGGGTGGGATGCTTCCGCGAGAGAGCTTTAGAGACAGAAGTATGACTAGTCTTAAGGATATGAATCCCACCTATCAACAACTTCTTCGTAAACTTGTTCTCAGTGGTACGCTGAGTGTTCTGGAACGCAAAAGCTTAGGCCGTTTGAATAAATTGCCTGTTCCTAAGTCTGACGTCACTGAAGTAATTCAAGAAATTCTGGAAGAACATGGTATCTTTCCGGCAACAGCAACAGGGGAAAGTCCTGACGGCACAGTCTACGAAGGTTTTTTTATTGAGATTATTGCTCAGAACCGAATAAGTCTGCGATGGCAACGCCATTCTGTTTCCAATCCAACAGAGATGGCGGAGGAAAAAGATTGGGAATTCCATGAAATGAAGGCAGCTATGCAGAAATTTATCGAATGGGAATGGCCTCACGGAATTGATGGCATTCCACTCGGCTAAACAAGTGATTCCTCTTCAATGAGCCAGGTGTGCAAACTCTCGCTTGCTCTAAAGAACTTTTCCCGTGCTTGATATTGCTTCGTGATTTAGGCTAGGATTGGGCAGGAAATTGTGCCGAGGCTGTTTCATGGATAGTGGCTGTGTCAAAGTTTTTAGAGTAAGGCAAATCACTAATTTATTGATGTCTGTTTCTATTTACATTGATGAAGTGAAGGTGGGAACAACCAAATCGGGCGAACGAAAAGAGTTTACCTTGCCTGCTGGCTGGCATACGGTGCAGGCAAGAAGTTGGGCTGGTGACTCAACTCTCTTGGCTGTAGAGATTAAGCCTGAAAGCCCCGTTGTGTTGATATGTCGATTCAGGGCCAGATTTGATTTGTTGTATGGTTTGGGTGAGATGTTTAAGGACGACTGGCTAAACTTTCATACTCATGAGCTTGAGCTGAGAGAAGAGCGAGACTAACGCGACACTATATAAGATTCATGGATCTAGAGAACTTCTAAATATTCGTTCGTGTAGCGAATGTCCACTGCGTTGACGCTGTCAAACTCTAGGCTGACTTGGATGCACGCATTTCGCTTGAGCGTCGGGCCGCCCAGCAGCTGCAATTTGCTATAATGCAGCTTTCGTATTAGATTGAGGAGAACTGCTTTCTCGTGGAACAAGTCGGTCGACCAAGCAAGAGAAAGCAAAATGAGCTATTCGATTTTGACTCTTAATGTATTCGGTCCGTTATCATTTTCGAACATTTTGTCTGCGTTAATAAGCTTTGTGCTCGCGCTCAGCCTCTCGTCTCCAGTTGAGGCTGGTGAACTCGCGGAAGTTTCTGCCCAAGTTAGTCAGCTTGATATAAGAACTCAGTTAGACAGCCTTTTGCATAAAATTGAGGAAGCTGGTCAGCGTGGTGTCGGTACAAAAGCCTATCAGGACGCTTACAGTGGAATAGAAGCCGAGTACAAGGCCGGTGCAAAAGCGGATGCACTGCAGAAGCGTTTAGCGAGCTTGGCGCATGCCCTTGACGAACAAAGCGCCCGGGCGAAGGACCTGAAGGAACAGAAGCTTCCACTGTCATCCTACGCTAAGGTGTTGCGAGGAGACGACGGTGTAAATTACGGCCCGTTTATGGCAGATTTACAGAGGAGGATTTACAAAGGTTGGCATCCTCCCAAGCTGTCCGAAAGCTATAAGCTAATGACTTTTTTCAAAATCAATCGAGCCGGAGAGTTTCTAGGTATAAGGATTATCACTCCTCATGCTCTCGAAACTGTGAATGAAGCTGCTATTAAGGCCGTCAAGGACGCCGCACCCTTTCGTTTTCCTGAAGTAAGCCGTGAAAAGACGGTGGATATTGAGTTTAGCTTTGACTATAACGTCTACAACGGTGGGACTAAGTCGCTGGGTGCGAACTGATCCACGTCAGTTTAAAGCTGAAATTACTGCAAGCTAAACACACCGAAATCACAATTGGCAAGTTGGGCATTGTCTGGTGGCAGTTGTGCTTTCAATAT